>JBJDZD010000142.1:0-25666 GCA_051867815.1 Eubacteriales bacterium
CTTTTCTTTTTGACACCGTCGGCGCAAAAAGAAAAGCTCGCAAAAGAAAAACGCCGTGGAGAGTTTCGCCGACTGCGGTCGGCGACCAAGGCTCCGCACCTTGGATGGCGCAACCTCCCCAAAAGGTTGACGAAAACTTTTGTCATTTTAGTGCGGTGTGTTGGATAAAAACAGCCGGCCTGCTGATGCAGGTCGACTGTCGTATTCACGCCGCAAGGGAGAGCAGGTAGAGAGTGAGGAATATCAGGCATATTCCGGCAATGACTACGAGCATCGGGATGAACATCATCTTTACTGCGGCAAAGTATGTGGCGAGACAATCCTTCCATTTCGGACGGTCACTGTAATAACTCTTTTCCGTCGCGCTCTGTCTTTTCGGATTGGCGTCGGACAGGCTCGGGCCGAAGCCGCGGCGTTGAACGCCCGACATGTCGGCAATCGTTCTGCCGTCGTCCACCCAAACGGTCTTTTCGCGCTTCTTTTTTTCCTTTTTAGCCATCAGACCAATCCCTTGCATTTGTGGCAGGCAACGAAATGTCCAGGTTCAGCCTCTCGGTATTCGGGAGCGCATTTTGCACATTCCTCGGTCGCGTATGGGCAACGGGTATGGAAGTAGCATCCGGATGGCGGATTTGCCGGCGAGGGTATGTCACCTTCAAGGTGGATGCGGTTCATCTTCTTGTCGGGATCGGGATTCGGGATCGCCGAGAAGAGCGCCTGCGTGTAGGGGTGGATGGGGTTGGCGAAAATGTCCTTTTTGTTGCCGAATTCCATCATTCTGCCCAGATACATAACGCCAACCTTGTCCGAAATGAACTTAACGACCGAAAGATCGTGCGAAATGAAGAGGTATGTCAGATTCATTGAGCGTTGAAGCTCCTTGAGCAGATTGATTATCTGCGCCTGAATGGAAACGTCAAGTGCCGAGACCGGCTCATCGCAAACCACAAGCTCCGGCTTTACCGAAAGCGCGCGCGCAATGCAGATGCGCTGACGCTGACCGCCCGAAAACTCGTGCGGATAGCGCTCGTAATAATAGTCGCGCAGACCGCATTTTTCCATGAGGTCAAGGACGTATTCCTTAGCCTCGGACTTGGGAACGATGCCGTGAACGAGCACGGGCTCGGTCAGAATATCGCCCACCGTCGCACGGGGAGGCAGGGATGAATAGGGGTCCTGGAAGATTATTTGCATCTTCGTGCGCAATTCGCGCAGCTCCTTGCCCTTCAATTCTGCGATATTTTGACCCTTAAAGTATATCTCGCCGCCGCTTGAAGGATGCAGACGGAGGATCGTGCGTCCGAGGGTGGTCTTGCCGCAGCCGGACTCTCCGACTATGCCGAGTGTCTCTCCTGCCCTCAGCTTAAATGAGATGCCGTCAACGGCAACCAGCTCCTTGGTCGGCTTGCCCATGAGATTTTTTGAGAGGACGAAGCGTTTTTGCAGATTGCGAACCTCAAGTATCGCCTCCGGATCGGGAGGGAGAACGTTCTTGATTTCTTCGGGCATTTAATTCTCCTCCTTTCCGTAGAGGTGGCAGGCAACGAAATGCGTGGGACTGATCTGAACCATGCAGGGGTAGTCGCCGCTACACTTCTCGGTGCATCTGTCGCATCTTTCCTTGAAATAGCAGTAGTCGGGCATGTTGACGGGATTTGGCACGTTGCCGGGAATGTTAAAGAGTGTGTCGGTGTCCGAATCCATCGTGGGCTTTGACTTTTGCAGGCCTATGGTGTAGGGGTGGCGCGGATCGTGGAATATTTCGCTGACCGTGCCGCGCTCGATGACCTTGCCGGCGTACATGACCACAACGTAGTCCGCCATTTCGGCAATAACTCCGAGGTCGTGCGTGATAAGCATGATGGAGCCGTTGATCTTCTCCTTCAGATCACGCAGAAGGTCGAGAATTTGCGCTTGAATGGTAACGTCGAGCGCCGTAGTCGGCTCGTCGGCGATTATCAGCCTCGGATTGCACGCAAGCGCCATGGATATCATTACGCGCTGGCGCATACCGCCCGAAAGTTCGTGTGGGAAGGAGGCGTAAACTCGCTCCGGAGCCGCGATTCCGACAAGCTCCAGCATCTCGAGCGACTTGCGCTTCGCACTTTCTTTGGTCGCGCCGGGGACGTGGATGAGAGTGACCTCGTCAAGCTGTTCGCCTATTGTGAAAACGGGATTGAGCGAGGTCATAGGCTCCTGGAATATCATTGATATCTGGTTTCCGCGGATGCGGTGTATCTCGCGCATGGGCATTGCGGCGATATCGTAGACCTTTTCGATCTCGTTTCCGTTTTTATCGTGTTCGATGGAGGCAAAGCGGATCTGACCGTCAACTATCTGGCCCGTGGGGCCTTGAAGCAGCCGCATTACGGACATGGAGGTGACGGATTTGCCGCATCCCGATTCACCGACGACGCCCACGGTCGAGCCTGCCGGTATCTCAAAGGAAACGCCGTTGACGGCCTTGACCACACCCTGGTCTGTGAAGAAATAGGAATGGAGATTGTCGATCTCAAGGATGTTTTTCGGGTCCTTCATCTGAGAGAGATATTCGCTCTCATCGCATTTGCGGAACTTTTTGGCTTCAAGCTCGCGCATGACCTTGGCGTTTGCCTTGGCAATGGCGCGTATCTCTTTGGCGGAGAGGTAGTGTCCGCCGGCACTCTTTTTATTTTCAGCCATGGGAAATTACCTCCTTTGCTTGGGGTCGAGCGCATCGCGCAGGCCGTCGCCCACGAAGTTGAAGGCGAGAACGGCAATGATGATGCAGATGCCAGGAGGACCCCATACGTTGAAGAAGTTTTGAAGGATGTTGGCATCCTCCGCTACGATGTTTATCATCGTTCCCCATGCCGCGTAAGGAGCGCGAACGCCCATATTGAGGTATGAGAGAGACGCCTCGTAAAGGATCATGGAGCCGAGGCTGAGAGTCATCGAAACGATGAGCTGGGGCATGACGTTCGGGATGAGATGCTTGAAGATCTTGCGCGAGGTCGAGTAGCCCATTGCCTCTGCGGCGACCATGTATTCCTGCTCACGCAGGGAAAGTATCTGGCCGCGGACGAGGCGTGCCGTTCCCGGCCACGAGAATAGGGTCAGGAACGCCATCAGGAAATAAATACGCTGATTTGCCGCAACATTCGCGGAATCGAGCAGGGTGGATATAATGAGGAGTATCGGGAAGCCGGGCAGACACATCAGAATATCGCATATACGCATGATGATGTCGTCAATCACTCCGCCGAAATATCCTGCAATGCCGCCCAAGATCACGCCGAGAATGTTAATGGCGAAAACGGCGATAAAGCTTACGGCGAGGGAGATGCGGCCGCCGTACATGAGACGTGTGAAAACGTCTCTGCCGTCCTTATCCGTGCCGAGAAGGTGTTCACTTGAGGGGGGAGCGAGGGAATTGATCTCCTTGCTCGTTTCAACGAGCTGATAGAAGGAGTGCTTTTCGCCGTTCACCTCGTATTCAACGAGGGAGTACGTATATTCGGTCTTGCCCGAGTAGTCCTGCTCCGTCTCGCCCCACGCGGTGTAAACCACGGGACCGAGCCAGCAGAAAAGGAAAAGGGCAATTATCATGCACAGACCGACCATACTCAGCTTCGAGCGGAAGAAGCGACGAGCCACCATCATTCCGGGGGACATCAGCTTGATATTTTTATCAAGCGGCTCGGATGCGTTTCCTTCCGAAACAACTTTTTCGTTATTCAAATCCTTGCACCTCCCCGTCAGTTGAGCTTAACCCGAGGGTCAACGATAACGTACATAAGGTCGGAGAGCAGTACGCCCATGACGGAAAGAAGCGCCAGGAACATATTGTAGCCCATGATGAAGGGGATGTCCGCCTGCATCATTGCCTTGAACGCAACGTTACCGATACCGGGCAGGTCAAAGACCTGCTCGGTTATGATCGCGCCCGAAAAGAGCGAGGGGAGAAGTCCGGCAAGCGAGGTTACGAGGGGAATGAGGGTGTTGCGGAAGGCGTGCTTGTTGATGACAACGCTTTCCTTGAGTCCCTTTGCGCGAGCCGTGCGTATGTAGTCGGAATTCAGCACCTCAAGCATATTGGTTCTCGTCATTCTCATTCGTCCGCCGATTGATAGGATGACGACGGTGAGTATCGGGATGAACATGTGCATGAAGTAGTCGCCGAGCAGGGCGATGCCCGTATATGAATTCGTTGCATCAACCAAGCCGGACGGAGGAAACCACCCGAGCTTGTTGGCAAAGAAGTCCTTCAGTACCTGCCCGAAGAAGAAGGAGGGCAGGGAGATGCCAACCATTACCGCAACGGTCACGATATAATCGCGGATTGAGTACTGATGCGTAGCGGCTGTGATGCCGAGGGGGATGGCTATCATGAATTCAAATATCGTGGCGATCAGGGCGACCGCAAATGAGACGCCCATGTGATCGACTATAACGTCAATTACGGGTGCGCCGTATTTGAATGACGTGCCGAAATCAAACCGGACGAGCTTGCCCAGCCAATTCAGATACCCCTTGAGTATGCCCAAGAAGCTGTTATCCTCGAGGCCGTAGAGCTTTTTCATGCTCTCAACGGTCTCCTCGGGTATCGTGGCACCGCCTTGGTTCATTTCCGCTATCTTGCCTTCAATGAAGCTGACGGGCATGCAACGGATCAAAACGTATATGATCAGCGAAACGCCGAGCAGGATGAGAATGGCAAGACCAAGTCTTTTGAGAATATACTTAAACATTTTCCGTCCGCTTTATCAGTCAGCAAATTCGATCTCCCAGATCTTATCGAGGGGAGAGGTGTAGGGGTTGATCTCCTCGGGGAAGGACGAGGGATCGATGACGTTTGCATTGTACGCGTAGAGAACCTTACGCTGATATACGGGAAGCTCGATCGCAAGGTCGAGGATGTATCCCATAGCTTCCTTGTAAAGCCCGGTACGAATTGCCTGGTCGTCAGTCTCGCGCGCATCGTCGATGACGGCGCTGAGCTTGTTGAGTATCTGATTCTCCTCGGGATAGGAGGCAGGAGAAGCGAGGATCTCTCGGTAGCCCCATGCGAGGGTGCTGGTCGCGGTGGAATTCTTGTGGTAGACCTGGTACATATCGGGGTCAACCGTGGTTCCCCATGCTGCCGCCCAAACTGCGAGAGAACCGGTCGAGAGCTTCGTCAGCGCCTGGGTGTCCGGAACGACTTCGATATTCCATCCGCAGGAGTTGAGCAGGTCTGCGGCGTGCTGGAAGGTCTGATAGGTCGGGTGGTCGGTCAGGTTCGAGCCTGCGATGGTGAACTTGATGGAGAGTGCGGAATCGCCTGCGGAAACGCCTGCAAGACCCATATATTCTTCGATTGCGCTCTTTGCGGCGTCATCGCTGAAGGATACGGCAGGATAATCGTGGAGATTGTCGCGGTTGTTGTTGCCCGAAGCGTCCTTGGGATATGCCCAGGAAACGGTGGACATCGGCCAATATATGGTCTCCGCCATACCGGTGGAGTAGTAGGAGAGGGCAAGTGAGGTGTTCATTGCGGACATGATCGCCTTGCGCAGATAGATGTTGGGCACCTTGCCGGCGTTGATACCGATGTAACCGTAGCCGAGCTGGTCGGTGTAGGTCTTTTCGATGCCCTTCTTTGCCATGCCGTTGATGAGGTCGATGTTTGCCTGAGTGAACTGAGGAGTTACGAAGTGGACGGAGCCGGACTCAAGCGCGGAGATGGCGTTTGATGCCGAAACGACCTGATAGCGAACCTTCTCGATCTTGGGTGCGCCCATCATGAAGGAGTTGTTCGCCTTGAAGTAAACGACGTTGTTCTTGTGGAAGTCGCTCTGTGCAGGTGAGTCGCTGTTGTTGACGTCGGAAACCTTGTACGCGCCTGCGCCCATGGGAAGCGCGATGTTTCTGGGAGACTGGATGACGGTGGTCATGTAATCGAAGGAGGCGTAGTCAACGCCGAACTTATTATTTGCGATATCAACGGTGTAGCCCTCTGCATAGTAGTGCTGGGGCGCAACCGCGAAGGAGAAGTTCCAGATAGCCTTGGGGTCGGTGCCGTTTATGGTTATCTGAAGCACGTCGTACTGATCGCTGCTTGAGGGAACGCCGTTTGCGTCATGCTCGTGTGCAACGGTGTAGGTGCCGTTCTGTGCGGTAACGGTTGCAACGTCGGTGGTGTGTCCGAGGGAAACGATACCGGAAATGTTCGGAACCGTGAGCTGACCGTCGGTCATGTTTGCGCGGAGGATTACCTCCTTTGCCTTTGCGGCGTACGAGGTGCGAAGCTCGTTTGCCGTTGCCCAATAGGAGAGGATGACGTGAAGCTCCTGCTCGATCTTGGAGTTGTAAACGTACTCGATCGCACTGTCCATATCCTTAACGACGTCCGCGTTGTACTGACGTGTGACCTTCTTGATCTTGCTCTTGATATCCTTGTTGGTGACGGGATCCTTCTCGTACTCAACGGTAACGTAGCCCTCGGCGTACATGAAGGAGGTTACCTCGTCAAATTCACCGGTGGACTTGTAAGGATCCTCAAGATACGCTTCCTTTGCGGATACATAGTCGGTCTTAAGCTCTTCCTTGAAGAGGCGGAGAGCTTCGTTGTAGTCGTCCAGAAGATTCTTGTTGGTTACGTCTGCGGCGTTGTTGGAGATTGCGCTTACGTAGCCCTTGGAGGGGGTGTGCTTGCCGATGGCGGCAACCATCTGGTCGTAGCTTGCGCTGTACGAGCCTGCGGTGGAGGTCTTTCCTACGGACTTGAAGAGGTTGATAAGCTCATTCAGACGATCCTGAGCGCGGTCGTTTGCGGCGCTTGTGATGGTGTCGTCAACGTTGCTGCTGTCGGAGCCGACGGTCTGCGTGCGGTAGTCCTGAAGACCTACGATGTCGGTCGAATACATGGTCGAGGAACCGGTGTAAACGGGATCGAGGTAGACGTAGAGGTTGAAAAGTACGTCCTCAATGGTGAGGGGATGACCGTCCGAGAAGACGATGTTGTTCTTGAGGACGAAGGTGTAGGTGGTCTTGTCCGTCGCGCTGTCGTAGTTTACGACGTAGTCGAGGACTGCAACGGCGTGGTCGTTGCCGAAGGCAACGTTGACCTTACCGTTCTCGTAGGTGGAGCCGAGCATGCCAATCTGCGTCATGGAGACGATGGTGGCGTCGGCTGCGGTGGTAGAGAAGAAGGGGTTGAAGAGGCCGTCAAGCTCGTCCGTCATGATAACGAGCGCATCGGGCTTCGTTGAGCCACCGCCGCAAGCGGCGAGTGCAAGCACGCCGACAAGCATTACGGCGGCAAGCATTAATGAGATGATTCTCTTTGTCATTTTATATTCCTCCAAATAATTATTCGATAAAAGTTAATGAGATCTCACCGCTTACGGGGTCGCAGGTGATGGTGATCTTCGTATCCGAGCCTTCGGTGAGGGAGACGGTGATGCCGGAAATATCAATGCCGGGATTAGTACCGGTACCGACGAGAGCACCGAGAGTGTATTCCTGCGGATAGATATCGCCGGAGATCGCAAAGCTTGAATTCGTGACAGTTACGCCCTCAAGCTCGGCATCGGCGGAAAGCGTGCCGCAGAGCAAGCCGAAGGAGGGACCTTGCATGCGCGAGCCTGCCGTGAGGGTGTAGCTGATGTTGTCAAACCTGACGTCCTTTACTGATGCACCGGAAGCGAGCGAACCGAAAAGCCCGCCGTTCGGCTTGGCGTTATCCGCCTGGACAAAGGTGACGTTTGAGATCGTGTGTCCGTTGCCGACTATCTTGCCGGTGAATGCACCGCCTGCAAGCGCGCTCGACCAGTTAAGTCCGGTGAAATCGAGGTCAGCCTCAAGATAGAAGCAGGAATCGAGCTTGCTGTTCTTTATGAACTGCTCGGCCGTGGAGATGCGGTACCAATTTCCCTCGGCAAACTTGGTGTAGACCTTGATCTCGGAGGTCGCACCGATGCCGTGCTCGTAGTCGATCTCTCCGCTGATAGCTTCTGTCAGGGGCGTGCTCATTGCCTCGTCGAGATATGCGCCGGCAAAGGTCATGCCGTCGATCTCGGGAAAGCCGTTCATGTTAAGCTTGCCTGTTTTGAGATCCCATTCGGGAACCCCAAGGGATATCATTTGCTCTTCGGCGTAGAGGTCGAAGCCACCCTCTGCGTTCTGAACGTAAAACTCAAAGTTAAAATAGGGTATCCACGCCGCGTAAAGCGTGAGAACGGGAGTGTCGGAGCTTCCGGAACTGCCGTCGGGGACGCAAAGAGTATCGCTTTCGAAGCTCCAGCGTCCGGAATACGTGTATCCCTGCGGAAGTCCGGATTCGGAGGTGGGATTGCCGTAATCGTCAAGCGGATTTCCGCTTTCATCCGTGCGCAGATTGCGCTCGCGGTACCAGCCGGCGAAGAAACAGCCGTTTTTCGATACGCTGAAGGCTCTGTCGCCGCGGCGGCTGTCGTCCGGTGCTATAAGGCTTATGGCATAATTGCCCGATGCGTCCTTTTTCTCGTTTGCGAGGTTGAAGACGTCAACCACCCAAACGCGCTCGGTGTTTGCAAACGCACCGCCGCTCGGGTCGAAGCGGACGCTTACGGTGTAGCCTTCTTTGTCAAGCTCCTCGTAGGGCAGCTCCCATTGGGAGCAGCCGCCGAGGATGAAAATGACGGAAAGAAGTGCCGCAAGGAACAGGATCGGTTTTAATTTAATCTTCTTTGTCATTTTTGTTAGTTTCTTCTCCTTCCTTGCCCGCCGACTTCTTCTTGCGCAGCTTTACGAAGTCCGCGACTACTATCGCAACTACCGCAAGCGCAACAACGCCGACGACGGCGATGATGATAAGCTTTGCCGAATCAAGTTCTCCGTTCGGTCCCGGCTCGACGGCAGGCTCCGTGGTCTCGGGATTTTCAAGGGTAAGCAGCTTTTCGATTCTCGCCTCAGCCTCGGTGAGCTTCTGATAATTTGTAACCAGCGCGCGTTGCTCGATGGTGGAGATCGCGTCGTATGCCGCGCGAGCCGCCTCGACCGCCGCACGGTCGTCAAGGGATACCGTGTCGGGGAGCTTGCTTATGAGGTCAATGGCAGCGAGCGTTACGCCATCCGCTGCCGCGGCACCCAAAACGGTTGTGTCAAAGTATTGGCAGAAGATGAAGTTATCGTAATTCTGACCGTTAGTGGGATATACCATGGTGATGGCGTTTTCGATATGACCGATATAGTCAATGAAGTTGGCGCCGAAATAGGTGGTGTAGGGAGCGTCGGCGGCATTCCACATATAATAGGGTACTATGCCGAGGCCCTCGAAGATGACCTCCTTGCCGGAGACGTCGTAGAAGGCGTATTCGCCCGTTGCCGGGATGTTTTGGAAGGATGCAAAGTATTCGTAGTCGAAGGCTTCCTCAAGAATGGGAGCGTTGTAGCTTGTAAACGTGACGAGCGAAAGCTCGGAGCATCCGAAGAATGCCTTATGGCCTATAGCGCCGACCTCCTTGGGGAGGGTAACGCTCTTGAGCGTTGCTCCGGCGAACGCCATTGTGGAGATACGAACCGTTCCTTCTGCAACGTCCACGTGCTTGCCGTCGCCCGCGTAGGTGACAAGCTCGAGACCGTTCGGAACGACGCGGTAGAGTGAGCCTGCGATCACCTTGACGTTTTCGGACAGATCAAACGTGAGCTTGATCTCATCGTAGGTGTTATTGCCAAACTCAACCTTTTCCGTCTTTGCAAAGGGAACAAGCTCGCACATTGCAAAGGGATTATCGCCGAGATCGGTGAGCTTATCGCCGAGGACGACGGTGAAGGGAGCTTTTTCATCCTTAATAAATGCGTGTGAGCCGATGTATTCCGCGCCGGAGAGGTCGATGGAGGTGACGGCGGTGTAAGCAAAACCGTAATCGCCGAGGTAGGCGATGTTTTCGTCGTTTTCAATCTCGGAAAGTGCTTCGCAGAGTCCGAATGCACCGTCAAGCACGAACACGCCGTCCGAGAGCTTGACACGGGTAAGCTCGGGGCAGGAGAAGAAGGAGTAGTAGCCGATCTCCTTGACGGATGAAAGGTCAAGCGCGGTCAGCGCAGTCTCGGCGAACGCATATGCGCCGATCATTTCAACGTTTGCAAAGTTTACGTCCGTAAGTGCAACGCAACCGCAGAAGGTTTCGTCCGCAATTTCGGTCAGCTTTTTGCCGAGCTTGACGCTCTTGAGCGATCTGATATACGAGAACGCGCCGTAGCCTATCTCCTCGGCAGAGGAGAGATCGACGGAGGTAAGGGACGGAGCGTGATAGTGATAGCGGTATTCGCCGTTTTCATCAAAGGCAACGGTAGACATGCCGCTGTCAAGATATTCATAAGTCGCGTCGCCGGAGAATGCATATTCACCCACCTCACCAACGGCAGAGAGGTCAATGCTTGAGAGCATTGTGGCGTTGAAGAAGGCGTAGTCGCCGATTACGGCATTAGCGCCGAGAGTGACGGTCGTCAGCTCTGCCGCGCCGTAGAAGGCGTAGCTGCCGATGGAGACGTTGCTGCCGATCGTAAGAGAATGAAGCGGAGAGGTGAATACATAGTAGTATACTCGTTTGTTATCGGGCAGACGGTAGTAGGCGGTGGTCCAGTTGTCGTCTGTATCAAGGCAGAAGGCACTGTCGCCGACGGTCACGTCGTTGCCGATGGTAACGGACGCGAGCTGACGGCAGTTGCGGAAGGCGCCGGCGCCGATCTCGGTGCCGTTTGCAACGGTTACGGATTTGATTTTGGTGTTTTCAAATGCGCCCTCGCCTATGTACTTGACTGTGGAGAGGTCGGGAGTGGAATCAATAGCCGTACCGATGAAGGCGTAGTCACCGATCTCGGTGAGTGAGGCACCGCATACGACGGAGACCAGGTTCGGGCAATCCGCGAAGGCGTACGCTCCGATCTCGGTCACGCCGGGCATGACGATCTTCGTAACGGAGCTTTGACCCGAGAACGCGCCATTTCCGATTGCGGTTACGGACGAAGGAAGCTCGAGAACGCCCGAGGGGACGCGCGCGCAGTACAGAAGCGTCTTGCCGTCCTCGCTGAGCAGGTAGGGCTTATTCGCCTGCGGCTTGAAGGTTGCGTTGCCCTCGGCAACTCCGATGCCGGAGAGAGCGGTGCCCTTAAAGGCGTACTCGCCGATAACGGCAACGTCCTTGCCGAGCGTGATGCTTGAAAGTGCCGAGCATCCCGCAAAGGTACCTGTGGGAATTACGGAAGCGTTGACCTCAATCGAGGTGAGTGCCGCGCAATCCGCGAACGCATACTGACCGAGCTTTATCTTGGATGCCTCGATGGTGACTGTTTTGAGCTTGGAGCATCCGGAGAACGCATAAGCGGCGACGGACTGAACTTTTTCCGAAAGGGTGAGCTTTGAGAGGTTCTTGTTGTTTGCAAATGCGTAGTTACCCAGCGCAACGCCCTCCTTGAGGTTGAGCGCGCCGGAGATATTGCAATCCATGAAGGCCTTTTCGTTGATGAATTTGACGTTTTCAATGCCCTGTACCGAAACGAGGGAGGAGCAACCCCAGAATGCGCCGTATTCAATCAATTTAACGGAGGAGGGAATGACGACTCTCTTGAGCTTCGTCAGATTTGCAAAGGCAAAGCGGCCGATCTTTTCCACACCCTCGGGAATGATGACTTCTTCGATGGTGTCGTCGCCGATGAACCACTGCTTGGTGGTGGCGTTATCGTCTTCGTAAGCCAATTCGTCCTCGGTTTTGGGAACGTAGTCGAAGTTCGAGAAGGCAAATGCACCGATCTCGGTGATCGCAAGCGTTTCGGGGAACGTGACCTTGCCGCCGAGGCCGAAATAGTGCGTCAACGAAGGTCCGGAGGTGATGAACGGCTCCTTGACCTCGATGGAGATCGACTTGGTGTAATACGTGCTCTTTCCGTCAAGCAGAATGTTGACGGAGATGCTTGCGAAGCCTTCCGCTTGCGCCACTATCTTACCGTTTTTATCGACGGTGACGATATCGGGGTTGCTTGACTCGAATACCACTTCGGTCGCGTTCGGGAAGAAGGCGTCAAGACGGTAGCGCAGTGTTACCGCCTCGGAGGGGTACATGGAGAGGAAGTAATTCTCCCCGACGAACTTCTGCTCGTCGCCCGTCTGGCCGAGATCACGCTCCGTGGCGTCAAGCTGATAGTAGGCTTTGTCGGTGTAGTAGCCGGTGAGGTAGAAATTATTCGTTACGGGCTTGTCGAACTTCCGGTAGCCCTCGTCGTTTTCACCGAGAACCGTCAGCTTCAGGTGCGCCGTTTTCTTTGATACGGGGTCGCGCGCAACTATTCTCGCCGTACCGGGCTTGAGAGCAATGAGGGTATTGCCGACGATGCTTGCAACCTCGGGGTTTGCGGAGGTGTATTCAAGCAGCTCGCTCCACTCCGTGCCGGGATAGAGGATGGGGTTCAGCTCGTAGGTCTGATTGGGGCTGAGGGTAACCTCATCATCCTCAAAGTACATGTCGACAAACTTGTCGGGCAGGGAGATATCGTAGGTTGCCGTGTTGAGCGCGTAGTCGTAGGTGACTATGGTGAAGGTGTTGGAGTTGATGCTGTTTTCTTTTATGGAGGCAACGTAGTCGGTCAGCTCGTAGACCACGTAGGAGGTGGAGTTGAAATCCGAATAGATCGCGGTGACGTATTTATCAAATGAATTGAAAACGTATTCACCGTTTTCGTCCGCGCCTACGTAGCCAAACTGCGCGCCCATGGAATAGTGGTTGTCGTAGATGGCAACCTTCGCGTAAAGGCGTTCCTTCTCCTCGGAACGGTCGTATTCCGTGTAATACTCAACGCCGGTGACGGCGGGAGCCTGGAAGTCGACGTAGATGGGGAAGGTGAAGGTGTTCTTCAGGTTCGTATCCGCGCCGCCGTCGCCGTAATCGAGGTAGCCCTTGAGGGTAACGGTGTAGCGCGTGTTATTTTCAAGCTCGTACTCATACGCATCGAAGCCGACCTCAATGCTTGCGGGGTAGATGGAGCCGCCGTCGCCATAGGACTTGCGGACGTAATAATCCGTCTTGGAGAATACGATCTCACCCGTTACGTCGTCCGTGATGGTGATGTCGATATGCTCCGCGCCGCGGAGAAGGCCGCCCCAAACGTATTCAAGTGAGTGAACCGCGCCTTCGGTGTTGGAGAGGGATATGTATTTGCGGTCGGCGGCTATTATCTTCGACGAAGGATCCTGCTCGAAGTAGAAGGAGCCGAGGTAGGAAACGTAGTCCTGATAGAGCGAGCCGATGGGGCGCGTTGCATAGGCATCGGGCAGGGTCTTGTCCGCAAGGTCGATGGAGTCGTCAAGCTCGTCGGCGTTCGTTTCAAAGTAGTCGATGTCAAAGAGGGGAGCAACCGTCCAGTCGCCGTAGAAGGCGAGGAAGGGAACGGAGAGGTCGATCTCCGTGCCTGCGGTTGCGGTGAGCTTGACAAAGCCCTCAACGTACATGCCGTTCTCAAAGCGGTTCATGTATTCCTTGTCGGCATCCGAGAGGGTAACGACGAGGGTAACCTTTGCCGTCGTGCCGGGAGCAACGGTTACGTTGTTGCCGGAGAGGGTGCCGCCCGTGACGTTGGTTATCTCGGCGGTAGTGCCGTTTTCAAGCAGGTAGCCCTGCTCGTCGACGGTGTATTTGCCGTCGTTGGTTTTGGTATCGCTGATACCCTCGGACATAACTATTGCGGATATATCATAGGAAAGTGAAGAAGAGCCGAAGTTGTAAATGCCGAACTTCAGGGCGTAGACGCCGCTCTTTTGGGGGTCGTCGCCAAGCTCGATCTTGGATTTATCCATGACGGCGCCGCCGTTGCGGTCATAGGTGACGACGTATGCCTTGGTTGCAAGGGCACTCGTCAGGTTTGCGAGACCCGCGCCCTGCTTTCTTACCGCGTAGGGAAGGCCGTTCTTGTTTCTGACCATGTCCGCCGTGGACATGAGCAATCTGTTTACCGTTGCCGCAATCTCAACGTTGTCGTCGGCAATGGCGGTGAAGTTCTCGCGCACGTATTGGCGCAGGATGGCAACCAGACCCGCAACGTTGGGGCAAGCCATGGAGGTTCCCGAAATTCTGTCGTATTCCTGACCGGGAACGGAGGAGAGGATCATTCCGCCGTGTGCGGTGATCTCGGGCTTGATCTCAAGGTCGGGCGAGGGACCCCAGGAGGAGAAGTCGGACATGAAGGGTCCGGACGCCTGCGAGCGGCTGATCTTGAGCTTGCCCGTGCCTGCCGCGGCGAGAGCCTCGCCCTCGTCCTGGCTTATCGAGCAGACCGCGATCTTCGCGTCGCCTACCGTCATCTTGATGTCGCCGGCTACGTTGTTATAAATAATGATTCCGGCCGCGCCCTTAAGCTCTGCCACCTGTGCCTTTTCCTCAAAGGTGGTCGAGCCGCGGCTGACAAGCACTATTTTGCCCGTTACGTCAATTCCCGTATAGTCGGCGGAGCGACCTGCACCGGGAATGGTGACGTATTCAAATTCCGCCTCGTCCGAGCCGGAGGGAAGCAGATCGGCAACGAATTCCTTCTCGTCGGAAACTCTGTCGGTGGCTTCGATATAGTAAATAATCTTGTCGCCGTAGAGCATGTAGGGAGTTTTTGCGCCGTTGATCGAAGCAACGCAAAGCGCGCCGAGATAGGTGGAGGGGGAGCCTACGGTTCCGTTGTCGGGGTTGGAGGTGAGGCCGAGGTTACCGTTCTTATCCGAGCCGTAGGTGGAGGTGAAGCTGTTGGAAGCCGCAACTACCATGCTGATGCCCAGCTCGCGGATGCGGTCGTAAACGCCGGACATCTGCTCCTTGTCGGTCTCGCGCGAGAATCCGGCGGAGGTACCGATGGACATGTTGATAACGTCAACCTCAAGCGCCACGCAGTCCTCGAGCGCCGCAAGGATCCAGGAGGCGCGTGCCGTGTCCTCGATATCGGAGAATATCTTCATTATGGCAAGCTGTGCATTGGGCGCAACGCCGGTGATGACGTCGTCCTTACCTGCGATAACGCCGGCAACGTGCGTGCCGTGATCGCTGTGGATGGGGAAAACGTCCGCGTCGCCGTCCGCATAGTCGAAGCCGAAGGGAACCTTCTCGCTTATGTAAACGTCGGAGGCGGTCAAGCCGGACTGCATGCCGGAAGCAACCGTATTTCCGATGAAGCCCTTGACGTCGTCAAAGGTCATGCCGAGCGTGTCGGATGTGAAATTGGAGGTGGAGAAGGCGGTGTGATAATAGTCAAGGCCCGTGTCAAGCACGGCAACGACTGTTCCCGAGCCGTCGTAGCCGCAGCCGATGCTGTTGAAAATACCGGTGTCCTGAACGTTTACGGTGTTTTCGACGAGCCGGGTCTCTGCGGATTCGTAGACCTCGCTGACGATGACGTTCGTCTTTTTGCCGAGCGTGCGGCAGACGTCCTCAAAGTCGCGCGCGGTGATGATAAGCTCAAAGCCGGCCAAGAGGGTGTCGTAGGAGGTGCCGAGGGAATACTCGATCCCGTCGCTCTTGAGCTTTTTGATGAGGGAGGCGTTCTTATTCGCGATTCTTTCGCGAATGTCTGCCGCTTCATCCGAGCGGATGAACTCGGAGACGCTCATCGTTTTTGCCGATCTTTCGTATGCGTCGAGAATGCTGTCGGCATCTACTTCAACGATGAGGGAGATCCGCTGATCGTCCTTGACGGTGCTTGGCAGAGCTACGACGGCATTTGAAAAATACTTCGAGATGTCGTTGATGAGCTTGCCGTCAAAGAGGCTGATGTATGCTTCCGCGGAAGCATCGAGTGCCGCATTGACACAAACGCCGACAAGCATGGCTGTCAGCAGCAAGAGTGAGAGCGCCGCGGACAGGATCTTGATTCGCTTTTGTTTCTTCATGTTTCCTTTGCCTTTCGGGATTGAATTACGATTATTTATATTAATATATAAATAGCAAGTTTTAACATTATATCACATTCCGTCTCAATAATCAATATTTAATTTAATATAAAACATTAAATAATAAATAATTTTCAGTTTTATATATAGTTATTTACAAAGTGGACGGAGTGCACAAAAAATAAAGACAGTAATTTTACAAAAAATTCATTGATATTGAGAGCCGCTCCGTGATATAATAGGGCGAAAAAACGAAAAAGGGGAGAAAAATATGAAAAAGCTTACATTGATCCTTCTTGCGCTTGTGACGTGCATATCCCTCGCGGCTTGCGCAGGCGAGGGCGAAACGACCACCGAGCCTGAGGGAACCGTTGAGACCTCCGACGTCGGAGAGACCACCGTTGCCGGCACGGACGAGACCACGGAGGAAGTATTCACCGGCTACAAGGTAACGGTAACGGACGCAAGCGGCAATCCCATCGCCGGCGTTCAGATCCAGATGTGCGATTCCAAGGGCTGCCGCATGCCTGCACCCACCGGCGAGGACGGCACGGTTAAATTTAATTATGACGAAAGCGACTACCACGTTCTCATTGCCGCGGCAGTTGAGGGCTACGTCGTCAACACCTCGGAAGAGTACTACTTCGAGAACGGCGGCAAGGAGCTGACGATAGTTCTGGAAAAGGCGAGCTGATTGCCTGTCATAAACTTAAAAGCCCGAAGCGCACGCTTCGGGCTTGTTTTTATTTCATGGCGTCTTCAATGGCGGCTTTGAGGGTGTCGTAGTCGACCGAGCCGTCAAATCTGGCGGTGATGACGCCGTCCGGGTCAAGCACGACCGTCATAGGCCACGTGTCGCCTCCGCCGAGGGCGTAGAAGAAGGTGTCGCCCTCCGCGCCCTGTCCGAAGAGCAGCTTGGTGTCGGGGTAGTTCGCCGCTATGAATTCCTCTGCGGTGCTTGCGTTATAAAAGGAGTGAACGGCGACGAAGACCGCCTTTCCGTCGTATTCCGCGGCAAGCTCGTCAAAGTGCGGAAGCTCGGCAACGCAGGGGCCGCACCAGGTTCCCCAGAAATTGATAACGCGAACGCGGCTGTTGGTGGTTGCAACGCTGAAGCCGAAGGTCTGGTCGGAATTGTAGAGGGGGATGACCTCGTCGGGGCAGAGCTGACCGACCTCGGCACCCGTAGCCGCCTCGGGAGCTTTGTCGATAAAGTTGTAATAAACGAGCGAACAAACGAGAACGAGCGCAAGCACGGCGGCAACTATGCGTTTGCCTAGTTTGCTTCTTTTGACGGTCTTTGCATCCGCTTCGAGGTCGCCCGTCAGCTCGGGACCGCCGGGCGTGCCGGGGTCAAGCAGAAAACGCGGGCCGCGGCGGTATATTGCTGAGGTCGGGCATGCGGATATGCAGTCGCCGCATTGAATACATTCGGTGTCGCCGACGCGCGAAATATCCATTTTGCAAACGCTTTGGCAGACGCCGCATTCGGTGCATTTGACCTTGTCGACCGAAACTCCGACGAAGGATATCTTATTGAAAAGGCCGTAGATCAGTCCGAGCGGGCAGAAGAAACGGCAGAAGAAGCGGTAGATAAAGACCGCACCGGTCACAAATACGACAAGGAGGAAGAATTTCCACGTAAAGAGCGGGCCGAGCATGCCGAAAAGGTTCTCGTTGCTCGGGTTTGAGAGCAGACCGATCGCGCCCTCAAGAGTTCCCGCGGGACATATGTATTTGCAGAAAGCCGGCAGAACAAACTCGCGGAAGGCGTAGATGAGGGGCAAAATAATGACGAAAACCGCCAAGATCACGTATTTGAGCTTGGAAAGTATCTTGGTAAAGCGGCTCTTTCCGAGCTTCGGGGTCTTGATCTTATAAAGCAGATCCTGAATAAGACCGAAGGGACACAAAAATCCGCAGATCCATCTTCCCAAAAGGAGAGCGTACAGCAGGATGATTCCGACCATATAATACGGAATGGACTTGTTTGCCGCCGTCAGCGCATTCTGAAGCGACCCGAGGGGGCATGCGGCGGCAGCTCCGGGGCAGGAATAGCAGTTGATGCCCGGGGCGCAGATGCCTTTTAAGGGACCGTTGTAGATTCGACCGTTGCCAAATCCCTTGAGGTTGGCGTTGAAAAGCAGGGCGGCATACAGCTGTATGAGTCGGCGCTTGGTCGGTATAAGCTTTTTGATATATTTCATTGTTTCCACCTCACTTAACCGAGACCGATGCACTCGGTGCAAATCCTGATCGCCTTTTGCAGAACGTCGAAAAAGCCGTCGTGAAAGGTGCCGATAACGATGAGGGCACAGGCGACGCCGAGGAGCGCAAGGCGGACGATTTTCGTGCGATGCCCCGGATCGTTACCTACCGTAACTTCCGCTTTTACTCCCTCGGACAGCGCAATTTTTGTCTGCGATATCTCTCTCTCCGCACTCCTTTCGTCAAGCACGGAAAGGACGGTCATAAGCACCGCGGAGACGGCGGCACCGACGGCAAGCCACAGGACGGTACGCAAAATTGCCGGCGTGAGGTTTTCAACGGTGTAGGCGTCAAAGTCGCAGAGAACGACGACGGAGGGAATGAACGCCGCCGCGCACAGCACCGCGCACACGGCACGCATCAGCCGGCGCTGATCGCGCTCTTTTTGTATTTTTGCGTTGATCTCCTCGCCGCATGTAACGGTCGAGAGCTTTTTTTGCATTATCGCGAGTCGAACAAAGACGTTATTCTGACTTTTTTTGCTCTTTTTTGCTTTCGGAAGGAAAATATCGAGTAAAATTCCGGCAACGACGGCGCCTGCGGCGACCCAAAGCGGAATTGCAAATCTTGCATATTGCTTCCCGACGCTTTCGGGAGTGTAGGGCGTGTCGCCCGAGCCGTATATGGTGCAGGCCGACACGATCAGGCATGCCGCCGCAATTGCAATCGCCGCCGATACGGCTATACCGCAGGCGGTATGTATCAGCCGCAGTTTTTTATCGTCCATGAATGTACTCCTTTCAAGAGTGACCTCCGCAAATTATCTCATAATATTATAACATAAAAAGCAATAAATGTCAAATCATATTTACAACATCAAATCAAGAGCAATATTTGTCTTGCTATGCCGCGCATTAGTCCTCTTGAGCTTTTTGTGAAAAATCGACAAAATGCACAAGCGTTTTAAGTGTTGTCGGGAGATGTTCATACAGAATTAATATATTTATGTTATACTATACTCCGTGTAAAAATATCTTGCGCCGCGAGGCGCATGCGAAAGGATCACCGAAATGATAAAAATTTCTCACCTGGTGAAAAACTACGGCTCGTTTACTGCCGTGGATGATATCAGCTTTGAAGTTGCAAAGGGCGAGGTGTTGGGCTTCCTCGGTCCGAACGGTGCCGGCAAGAGTACGACCATGAATATGCTGACCGGCTATCTTTCCTCAACTTCCGGCTCGATAAAGATAGGCGGAGTTGATATACTTGACGATCCGCTCAACGCCAAAAGACTGATCGGCTACCTGCCCGAGCAGCCGCCCCTCTATCCCGATATGACCGTCTGGGAGTACCTATGCTTTGCTTACGACCTCAAAAATTGTAAGCTCAATAAGGAAAAGCACCTCGGCGAGATCTGCGAGGTCGTCAAGATCAACGACGTGCGCAACCGCATGCTCAAAAACCTTTCAAAGGGCTACAAGCAGCGCGTAGGCATCGCGCAGGCTCTCGTCGGCAATCCGCCCGTCATCATCTTCGACGAGCCGACCATCGGCCTCGACCCCAAGCAGATAATCGAGATACGAAACCTTATCCGTACCCTCGGCAAGGAGCATACCGTCATCCTCTCCACGCATATTTTGCAGGAGGTTCAGGCGGTTTGCGACCGAATAGTTATCATCAATAAGGGAAAGATCGTTGCGGACGAGCTGACGGAGAATATTTCCCGTGCCGTTGAGAACACGCGCCGTTTCAACGTTAAGATAAGCGGCCCCCAGCGCGACGTCCTCTCCATGCTCCGCAATCTCCCCGGAATATGCTATGCGGAGGTGCTTGCCGCGCGCGACGGCGACGCTTACACCTACATGATCGAGAGCGAGGTCGGCATTGACATCCGCAAGAAGCTCTTCTGGACGCTTGCCGAGAGAAAATGGCCCCTCATCGGCATGGAAGCTCTCGGAATGAGCATCGAGGACATCTTCATTGCCGTCGTCGATAAGACCGCGCCTGCCAAGGCAGAGCGGCGCGCGAAGAAAAAGAACCGATATGAGGGCGTTCGCGCGGCCGAGGAGAAGGAGATCGCATCCGATATCGTCGATAAGACCATAGAGGAACAGAAAAACGCTTCCTATGATGAGGACGAGCCTCAGTCCGCTTATTATGAAGATCACACCGTCAAGGAAGATACGTTTGCTCCCGAAAACAAGGAAGAGAAGGAGGACAATGAATAATGCTTGCCATTTATAAGAAAGAAATGCGTTCGTATTTCATCAACCCGGTGGGATACGTGTTCATCGGTGTCTTTTTGGCTCTTTCCGCTGCGGTTTGCTGCTACACCACTCTCCAGAGCAATACGTACAGCACCTCATCCTACTACTATTTCCTCGTGCTGTCCATGATAATCATAATTCCGCTTCTCACGATGAGGACCTTCTCCGAGGAGCGCAAGATGAGAACCGAGCAGATGCTTCTGACCGCTCCGGTTTCCATTACGGGAATGGTCATGGGCAAGTTCCTTGCTGCAATGAGCATTTACAGCGGATGCCTTGCAGTGTCCTGCATTAACCTCATCCCCCTCTACGTTATCGGCGCGCAGGAAAGTGCCGCAAACGACGGTGACACGATCGGCCCCGTGACCCCGGAGATCATTGGCTCGCTTATCGGCGTTCTTCTTATCGGAAGCGTGTTCATCGCCATTGGCATCCTCGTTTCGTCCATGACGGAAAATCAGCTCTCCGCCGCCGTTATCACCATTGCGGTGCTTGCCGTGATGCTCATACTCAATATGCTCAACACCGTCGGCTCCGAGGAAGAGGGCACAAGACTTATCAATAACTATGTAATTCGCTACGTCATCGACTGGATAAGCGTCATCTCGCGCTTCACGAATTTCCAACACGGAATTCTTGATTGGTCGGCACTTCTTTATTACGTATCAATGACCTTTATCGCCATTTACCTGACGGTGCGCGTTTACGAGCGCCGCCGCTGGGCTTAAGAGAAAGTGAGGACAGAAATAATGAAAAATTCCGCTTTCTCATCCCGTAAACTTAAGTACGGAAGCCTTTCCGTAGCCATGACCTGCGTTATCATCGCCGCAGTCGTGCTTTTCAACGGCGTATTCAAGCTGCTTGCGGACAAGTATCTCTGGTACACCGACCTCACTCGCGACGAGATCTACACGCTCTCGGACGTTGCCGTTTCGGCACTCGAAAACGTGGATAAGGACGTAACCATCCTCTTCTGCGATGACCCCGACAATCTTGAGGAAGACTATTTCAGCAGAATGGTCTACAAGACCGCACTCGGCCTTGCGGCGAAGAACGAGCACGTAAGCGTGGAGACCGTCAATATCTGGCGTGAGCCGTCGGCTGTCAACCGCTTCAAGAACAATTCCAAGGACACCATCTACTCAAGCGATATCATCATCCACTCCGGCACGGAGTTCCGCGTATACAGGCTCAAGTCCATGTTCATATTCAACGACACCAACTCGTCCACTCCCTGGGCTTATAACGGCGAAAAGAAGATAGTCTCCGGCGTTCTTGCCGTCACTCAGGCAGAATCGCCCATAGCCTGCATCACCTATAACCACGGCGAGCCATTCGTGACGTCATCCGATCTTAACGAGACCCAATACATTATATCGACACTTGAGGACGGCGGCTACAAGGTACAGCTGATCGACCTTGCAAGGGAAGAGATCCCCGAGGATTGCAGGCTGATGGTCGTTTACGATCCGCAGGATGATTTCCTCGCGGCAGACGGCGTTTCCACGATCTCCGAGATCGAAAAGCTTGACCGTTTCCTTGACGGCACCAACGCCCTCATGGTATTCGTCAACCCCACGACGCCCGTAATGCCCAATCTCGAGGAATACCTTGAGGAGTGGGGCGTTAAGTTCGACCGCCACACCAACAATCTGGGCGTGACCGAGGGCACCGCTATCCGCGACTATGAGAATTCCCTCACCCAGGACGGATTGACCGTTATCGGCAGCTATGCCACCTACGGCCTCGGCGCATCCCTGCACAGCGACCTGCGCACCACCTATCCGCCCAAGGTCATTTTCAAGAATGCAATGGGCATCTCCTATTCCGATACCTATGTAAAGACCCCGTATAAGGACGACGAGGACAGCTCCTACTCCTTTGAGTACGGCTCTTACTATAAGGATGGCGTTTCGCGCGCAATGTACGACGTTTTCCTTTCCCCCTCAACCGCAAGTGCCGTTGTCGGCACGTCCGTCGTGGATAAGGCAAGCGCGACCAACCCCTTCAAGCTGATGACGCTCACCCGCGAATCGAGAATGGTCGATAACCAGAATGAGGACTACTCATACGTTCTCGCGTGCGGCTCGACGGACTTCCTTTCCAGCACGCTCCTTCTCTCCAATACCTATGGCAACTGCGACATGATGCTCAGCGCACTCCGCGCGACCGGCCGCGAGTTCATCCCCGTGGGACTTGATATCAAGCCCTTCGCATCCAAAGATATCACCACGCTTACCACGGCGCAGGCTAACCGTTACACCGTTGTTCTCATCCTTTTGCCCACCGTCGTAACCTTAGCGGCAGGCATTTACGTTCTTGTAAGGAGAAAGTACAGATGACGGATCAGCGCAAGGTAATTAACGAAAGTCCCGCGCGCCTTCGCAAACGCCGTTCGTCTGCGAAAGCACAGCGAAACTGGATAATCGCGCTTGCAGTTCTGATAGTTCTTTTGATAGTTGCCTTCTGCGTTGTCGATTACATCGTCGGAATAATTTATTTTGAGGATCTTGACGGCACGCAGTACACCATCAAGCAAAAGAACGGCATCTACGTTATGTGCGATGCCACGGGCGCAACGCTCGAGCTTTCCGTTTCCGCGGACATCGAAGAAAATCTGTATATTTACGTGACCGCCCTCGGCACCGAGGTCAAGGTCGATCCCGATACGGGTATAAATACGGTCTATTCCGTCGTTGATACGGTTGAGGGCGAGGAGCTGAACAAAAGAGGGGACAGAATCCAGATCTTCAAGCAGATAAAACAGGAGGATATAGACACCATTGAAGTCTATAATGAATACGGAAAGTATGTCTTCTACGTTGATAAGGACGGAGATTTCCAGATAAAGGGCTTTGAGGGTCACCCCTTCAATCAAGTAATGTTCTCCAGTCTCGCCGTTTCCTGCGGCTATACGCTTTCAACGAGAAAGATAGTTGACCCCATTAAGGACGAAAACGGCCTTTATACCGAGTACGGCCTTGCCGCCGAGACAAGAGTGGACGAGGAAGGCAACGAATACGATTACGAGCCTTATTGGTACAGAATTACCGACGTCAACGGCAATCAGCAAACGATGCTCATCGGCGACCCCGTCCCCTCGCGCACGGGCTATTACGTAAAGCTTGTCGACAGAGACGCCGTATACGTAATGAATTACGGCATTGACGGCTCTTATCTCGGTATGTACGACGGCAAGACCTACGACAGCATCGAGAGCGTTCTCCACGTTCCGATCGAACAGTTCGTTACTCCCTTGGTGAACTATCCAATGGAAATGAACAACTATTTCGAAGTTGATTTCTTTGCGATCTGGGACGGGGAAACCTTCATGTCGATGCCGGAGGACGTATCCGAAGAGGAGCTTAAGAAATACGATCCGATAGTATCCTTCGCATATTGGGACCTTGAGGAGAGAAATGGCACCTTCTATGCCAACACCCCCTACATCCTCGGCCACCCGGAGGGATACGTGGCAAACGACACCTCCATCGACACCTGCCTGCAGTCCTTTTATCAGCTCCAGCCGCTCGGCGTCGTCGAGCTTGGCGTTGACGACGACGATATGAAGGAATACGGGCTTGACAATCCCGAATTCGTCATTTTCTTCACCTTCCTTGAGAAATACGACCATTGGATATTCATCAGCGAGGAAACGGAGCGCGGCACGCGCTATATGACCTCGGGTATTTACGATTTCATCGTTGAAGTCGAGAGCACGTCCCTGCCATTCCTTGAATACACCAAGAACGATTGGGTCGACGATCTCTATTTTTCCATGAACCTTGCATGGGCGACTAAGATCGAGGTCGAATACAACGGAATCTATTACACCTTTGAGCTTGATAACAGCCTTTCCGACTCCGTCACCAACAAGGAATGCTCTGCTGACGCGGAGAAAAAGGGAAGCATCTCCTCCGACCAAATGACCATCGTGGCGACCGATTCCCTCGGCGGCAGGATGGAGGCAGTCTCCGAGCTGACGGTGGTTGATACAAAGGGATACAAATGGGTCATCGACCATGAAACGGTCAAGGCGTATAATTCCGAAGGTGAAAAAGTAAGCATCAAGGGTGCGTACAAAGCCAAGGCGGCGCGCGGAGAAGAGGTTGTCGTGCTTTACGGTGCCATTGAAACCGAGGACGGCAATTACGTTTACGTCGATTCGGATAAGATTCGCATAACCACCAAGGAAGGTGCACCCGTTAAGGAATATCTCCGCTTCGGTATGTCCAACTTCCGTAAGTTCTTCAGCTCGATGCTCTACGCGTCAAAGCAGGGAAGCGTTCACGACGGAATGAACGGCCTGACAGAGGAAGAGGTTGACACCATTCTTGCCAACCGCGATAATTACGACGTAAGGATCAAGGTTACCACCTCCTTCAAGGACACGGTATACGATTTTAAGTATTATTACTACTCCGAGCGTGCGGCAATGATCACGGTCAACGACGGCGACGGCGAATTCCGTGTGCTTCGCTCGTTCACAAAGAAGATAGCCGAGGACGCCGCAAAGGTCATCACCGGCGACCCCATAAAGGCAACAGATAAATATTCGTAAACCCCAAAGAAGGCACAGAGCAGAAATTGCTCTGTGCCTTTCATCGGTTCGCGCCAAAACAAAAAACCGACCGCATACGGGTCGGTTTTTCGTTTATGCCCTTTTCTTCCTCTTAACCAAAGCGTGTATGCCGTAGACTGCGCCGAGGTAAACGGTTGCGATTACCAATGCCGCAGGAAGCATGTACCAATACTCATATGGGAGAAGGTCGTAGAAGAATTTGAGTGCCGGGTTGTACTCGTGGAAGAGGGAGTACATGTAATTTACCTTGATCGGCGCATCGCCGCCGTAGGTGATGTTGTTGACGACGGCGTAGTGGTTGACTGCGAGGTTGACGAAATGAATCAGCGTGTATGCACCGCCTGTGATGCCCAGCGTGGAGAAGTAGCATTTCGGTTCAAGCTCGGTCAGTTTCAGCGCGAAAAGCAGGATAGGAACGCTCATTTCAAATACGTGGGGGGAGAAGTAGAATGCGAAAACGTGGGTGAATACGTTGACCTCTGCCATTCCCTGGTTGAGGATGATGGCGCAAGCGGCGCCGAGTGACCAAAGCAGGGTGAGATTGGTCAGCACCTTATTGCGCGAAAGCACCACAAAGGGAAGAATCATTGCGTTGATCGAGCAAAGGTGGAAGGGCAGGTATTCCAGCGGCGCATGCCACATCACGAGATTGTAGATGATTGCCGCGATACCGGTGAGCGAGAGGATGAAAAGGACGGTGATTTGCGTTGTTTTGTTGCACTTCTTTAAAATGAAGTAGAGGATGAC
>JBJDZD010000143.1:0-25615 GCA_051867815.1 Eubacteriales bacterium
GCGCGTTCCCCGCCGCGCGGCTCTCAATTGTAAAACGCAGTTTTACAATTGGCTGTTTGATTGATATATTTTATGCCGGGGAGCCATTTATTTTGCCTGTCCCGCCCGAATAGTTGACTAATATGTAAATTTTGCCCGGGGTGCTTGACAAGAAGCATGATAAAATGATACAATTTATGTGTATATACCCAATCGGAGGAAAAAATCAGTGCGTTCAGCCGGAAAGAACATATATTCCAAATTGCGCAGGCCGAGCTTGAGGGTGCTGTGCTTCTTGCTCTGCGTTTGTACGGTTATGCCTTCCCTGTACATAAATACGGGAGCTACCACGCAGATTCCCACGGAAACGAGCATTATGGAGAGTATCTCAAACATATATGAGTCGGCAAAGAAGTATTCGGGCTTCAACAGCTTCAAAAACTACTGTGCGCATTATGTCAATCTGCAGCTTCTTTTGCTTAGTATCAACAAATCATACATCGGCGGCAACGGCAACGACGAATACGATAACTATAAAGATATGAATTACACCGCAGGCGGTCGAAAGGTCCATGCCTATCCTGCAACGAACGCAAGCCTTAAGGAAACCCTTTACTCTCTTTCCGCTCTCGGAGACGTCGTGACGGATGTTCTCGTCGGTTTTCAATGGACTAATACGACTGCCGGCAAGAAATACGGCCACACCCTCCTCATCCGCGGCATAATCGGCGAATACGTATATTTCTCCGACAGCTTCGGCTTTGTCTTGAACGACGGCACTCGTTATGAAGAGGGACAGCCCATAAAGTGGACGATCGACAAGTTCGTTGCCTTTTACGGGGGCAGTGCGTACACGGTGGAGGGGCTTATATGGTTTGAGGACGAGGAACTGACCGAAGCGCTTGTCGCCGCAGGGCGTTGGTACGGTGAGGGCGGAGGAAGTCAACCCGAAACACCTCCCGAGATTGATCCCGACCCTGCTACGGAAACCGGAAAGTACAGAATTACGTACGAAAACGGTATGCGCCTGAGATCCGGACCCGGACAATCGTACGGAACCGTAGATCTCATGCCTGTCGGCACCGAGCTGTACGTCGTTGAGGTTAAGAACGGCTGGGGCTATACCTATTATAACGGCAAGCTCGGTTGGTGTTGCCTGACGGGATATACCGAGAGGATAGGCGATCTGCCTCCGTTCATGGTGGACAAATATGAGGGAGATACTTTCATAAGCCGTGTGAACAGGACGACACTCAGTGCTGCTTTGTCGGAAGCGGTGAATACCGACGTATACAATTACACAGTATCGGCTTATTCGGACGTCAGCCTGACCTCCAATGTTACGCTCGGAAGCGGCGTTACCCTTTATTTGGGCAACTATGAGCTTGATTGCGGCAACTACAGCTTTACTCTTGACGGCGGAGTCGTGCGAGCAACAAAATCCGTTCCGGCTTTGAAAGCCAACGGTTTTATAACCGAAACGGTCAGCGACGGTACGTATATTTACACCATGTATACGGCTCAGATGGAGTTTACGGCTGTCAGCCTTATCCTCAACGACAATGTTTCGCTCAGGTTTACGGCAAGGGTCAGCGGAATTTCCTCAATGAAAAACGCCTCGGTCGTCATGATTACAACCGACGAGGAAGGAATAGTCACCGAATACGCTCCCGATTCTTCAAACGGTGATATTTATGTATTTACGACCGACGGAATTCCGTCAAAGGAGCTTGCGGACAGGCTGACCGTGGTTCTTTGCGTTCGTTCCGAGTCGCTCGGCGACATCGGAGAGATAAGAGGCGGACAAATATCGTATTCGCCTGCCGATTACGTTCAAGCTTCGTACGGAAGCGGTGCCTTGTTCGACAATCTGCTTGCGGCAATGCTGAATTACGGCACACAAGCGCAGAAATACTTTAACTACAATTCCTCGCTTCCGGCAAACTCGGTGCTTCCGGAGGACATGAGGAATATTAAGGGCGACAGCTCGGTTCTCATTCGGGCAAATCCCGCGCCGATCGTAAACGGCACCTCAACCGTTCACGTCACCCGTGCGCAGTTGGCACTGCTTGATAACGTTGCTCTCAGGCTTTATACCGACGGCGACGCCGGCGACTCCGACCTCACGCTCCTTATCTGGTCGGAAGCCGATTATCTTGCGCTTAAGGCTCGCGCCGAGGCCGAAGGACGGGAAGTCTCGTACTATTTGGTCAAGGGTAACGAAACGAAGTCGCTTGCCGACGAGGAAGGCGCCTTCATCCTTGAAGATATCAAAGCAAAAGAATTTGCAGACACCTATTATTTCCGTCTGTGCCAGACCGAAGGCGGAGCTACCGAATACGATTACGTATTCTCATATAGTGTTACCACCTATTGTGCCGAAATGGTAGGTGACAACGTGGAAAACGACATTGATCCGCTTTGCATGGCGATTGCACAGTATTGTGCCGCCGCAAGGGAATATTTCGGATATGAAATAAACGGCGGTAAATAATTAAAAAAACGAACTCCCGACCAAAGAAGGCCGGGAGTTCGTTTTATGGAATTTTTGTGATCACGAACCGAAATTATTGCTTCCGAAGAGCTTTGCAAATGCCTTCGGGATGTCGGTATTGTCGATGACGTCCTTGGAGAGAAGCTCTGCCGCGCCGTCACCGAGTGCGAAAACGGGAACGTTTTTGTTGGTGTGAGTGGTGGCGTTGTACACGTAGCTTCCGTTTGCCTTCTTCTCGAGGTTTCCGCAGTCGTGGTCGGCGGTGATAACGAGCAATACGTCGCCGCGTACCATGGTGTAAGCGATGCAGTAAGCAATTACGTCGTTGTAGATCTTGACGCTCTTGGTGGTCTTGGTCAGATCGTTGTTGTGCGAGTTCTTGTCAATATAAGCCTCCTCGATCATAATGAAAAAGCTGTTGTCGCCCTCGGAGATAACGGAAAGAGCCTCGCGCGCATAGAAAGTAAGGTCGGCGGTGTTGTTCTTGTTCGCACCGTAGACATAATCGACCAAACCGTCGGCAACGAGCTTGTCGATCTGCGATTGGAGAACAGCAGAATCGTCCCTGCTTGTGTGGTGGCAGAGGTAACCGGCAGGAGTTGCACCCGTGATCTTATCGGTCGTTACGACGGCAGTTTTTGCCCCGAAAGCGTGCGCCAGCTCGCGGATGTTCTGGCGCTCGGCTTTGGTATGGTCGAGGCCGACGTATTTGTTTATCGTTTTATACCCGCCTGCAAGAGCGGTTGCGGATGCGGCGGAGTCGGTGTACGACGCACCTTGATTAAGAACGGAATAGGATGCGGTTGTACACATTGCGCGGTTTGGCAGTCTTTCCGCAACGAATTCGGGGATGACGCCCGTGTCTATGGCGGCGGAGAAGTGAATATTGCTCATTCCGTCACCGATAAGCATAATGCCGGACTTGGCTTCCTTGAACGTGAACTCGGAAGCTGTGGGCGCGGTGGGGAGATCGGTAACATCGACGGGCTTGCCGTCGTTTGCAAAATAATCGTTGATGAGAACGCTTGCAGCGGCACCCGCCATCTGATAATTGCCTTGAAGGACTATCTTTTTGCCGTTCGCGGAGAGCGAATACTGCTCGTCTGTCAGCTTGATTCCGATATTTGATTCCGGGCGGTTGGTGTCGCCCACGAGGATCTCGTATTCGGAGGCTTCGACGGTGTCATCGGCTACCTCAAGCTTAACGCCTGCGTTGGAGTAAATATAATCGGAAATAACGACTGCCGTGTAGTATGTAACGAGGTCGCAGTTCTTCGGATAAACGACCTTGTAGTTCTTGATGTCCGTACCGTTGACCTTGATCATGCCCATGGGGTAATCATACTCAACGATATCGAGCATGTGCTCCGTGAGGGTGATCTTCTTGGCCGCTTTGTCAATGTAGGTCTCAATGAAGTAGTCAACCGCCTCGCCGACTGCGACATCCGTGCCGCCGGTTATGACTATGCGGTCGTTCTCAAACGCTATAACGTAATCCTTGGAGCGGATAACGGCGAGTGCGTTTGCGGTTTCAACGCGGTTGGTTTTGCCGACGAGAAATTCCTTCGCGGTCTCTGGAAGTCCGTCGACTTTTTTGTACCAGTCGTCGATAAGCTCAAGGTTAAGCTCGAACGTCTCGTTGATGGTGTCGCGGAGCTTCTTTGCCGCTTGGATCGTTACGTCGATACTCTCGTTTTTAACGTTCTCCGGTCTGCGGACTACGTAATCCTTAAGTATGTCTGCGGTCAGCTCTACGGGAACGATACCTTCGGTATCGGGGGTGCTCGTGCTGTCGGTAACGGCGCCGTTGCCGGTGCATCCGACGAGTGCGAATACCGTCAGTACGGCGAGCAGGAACGCTGTAAATCTTTTGAACATTGTTTGCCTCCGAAATGTTTATTGATTAAAGTAATTATACATCATTTGAGAAGAAAAGATGTGAACAAAGAGTAAAGATTGAAATTTTGTTTGAAAAAATCCGTCTTCGACCTTTTTTTCATTTGCTTTATGATATTATGGTCTCACCAAAAAATAAGGATGTGAAAAAAATGAAAACGAGAAGGATTCCACGCGACAAGAGAGGACTGCTTTTCGGAGTGGGTACCTTTTTTCAAAGGAGCGCGGAGCGCGCATCGGTCACGCTCGGTAAAATAACTAAGGAATACAGCCCTGCGCTGTTTTGCAAAAATCTGATCTTTGCCGGAACGTCATTTTTGCTCGGATGTGCCGAAGTGTGGTTTTCCGCATCGCCGCTTGGCGTTGCGTGGCTTTGCGCGGCACCCGTGGGAGTGCCGTATATACTTATCGGACTGTGTCTTTCGGCGCTGACGAAGGGAGAGGAAGCCCTCGTCTATTTGTTAGGGGCGGCGTTTGCCTTCGGCATCAGAATCATAGTTCGGTGCGTTATCGAGCCGCCGCGCGGTGAGCGCATATCCGAGGCATTGTTCAGAGAAAGCACGCATTTGCGCATGGCAACGGCGGCGGTATCGGCATTCGCGGTCGGATTTTACAGGGCGTTCGTCAGTGGATTTTATCTATACGACCTCGGCTCGTGCATTACCGCAACGGTGCTTGCGCCCGTGGCGACCGCGCTGTACATTCCGATTTTTGCGGAAAACGCCGACGAAATGCCGGACGAGGAGTCACCCTTTGCCAAAATATTGCCCGAAACGTCGTATATCGCGCTTCAGTTCTCGCTTGCTCTTGCGGCATCGGCTTTGGAAATCACGGGCATGAGTCCCGTTCATATTGCGATAACGGCGTCGATACTCTATACCGTACGCACACGCGGAGCGATGCGCGGAGTAATCGTCGGAGCGCTTTGCGGTGCGGTTGCGGGGCTTGACTTTGCGGTTGTTTATGCCGCGGGAGCTGCAGCTGCGTCAATGTTTATGAATCTGTCCCTGCTTGCGGCGGCGACTACAATACCGATATGCGGCGCTTTGAGATCGGCTTTTTTCTCGGATGCCGAAGGATTTATATCTCTATTTCCCTCGCAGGTGGCCGGACTTGCAATATTTTGCCTGATATCCCTTTTGAGCGAAAGGCTGGAGTTTTCAGCGTCGGGTGTTAAAGCCGGGCAGGCACAGCCCGGGAATCCTTTGCAAGCGCGTCAGCGGATGAAGGACCTTTCAAGTGCCTTTTCGGGTCTTGCGGACAGCTTTGCCGAGCTTGCCAAAACTCGCCGCAGACCTGCCGAGAGCGAATTGCGTGCCGCATGCGACAAGGTTTGTGACCGCGTTTGCCTGAAATGCCCCAACAAGAATCTTTGTTGGAATCTCGAATACGCATCAACCCTCGATATCGTCAGTAAAATGTGTTCGTCCGTTACCAAAAAGGGATACATTGAGACCTCTGACCTCCCGGAATACATGAGGCGCCGATGTCCCTCGCTCGATAAAATAACGGACGGTGTGAACACGGCCGCAACGGAACTGATACGCGCGTGCCTTGAGGACGAGCGACTTTCCGGCTTCTCCGCGGATTACCGCGCCGTTTCGGCGGCACTTGCGGAGGCAGTCGATGAGGATCTGCGCGAAAACAGCGAGGATGTCGAGCGCACCGAGCGCGTACGCCGCGTGCTGAATGGTGCCGGGGTTAAATTCTCCTCTCTCAGCGTCATCGGCAAGAGGCGCGTGACAATCAAAGCGGAAAACGTCAATCTTTCCCGTGCAACCGTCAAAGCGGAGGAATTGCGCCGCCAGCTTGAAAAGGCGGTCGGTTGCCTTTTGTCACCGCCGATGCTAATCCCCGAAAGCTCTGCCGTTTGTCTTGAGTTTACCGCAAGGCGGCGGTATTGTGTCACTTTCGGCGCGGCACGCTCCTCGGCAGACCCTTCCGACCCCTGCGGCGACAGTATTTGCCGAATTGACAGCGAGGATGATTATTTCTACGCCGTTATTTGCGACGGCATGGGGCAGGGCAGGGGGGCTGCCTTTGCCTCGGGCGCTTCCATTGGCTTCCTCAAACAAATGCTATCGGCAAAAATGAGCGTTGAAACGTCGCTTTCCGTCCTCAACGCATGGCTTCGCGCCGACCGCGAGGAATGCTCCGTCAGTATAGATATTCTGAAAATAGACCTGCTCACCGGCAAGGCGGCAATTTACAAAAGCGGCGCGGCAGCAAGCTTTTTGCACCGTGGTCGCGATGTGTTTCCAATTGAATCGGAGGGTTTTCCCGTCGGTATCCTCAAGCAGACCGCTGCCATACGCACCGATCTTGAGCTGCGCGAGGGTGACGTCATCATGATGGGGTCGGACGGCATTGACCCCGACTGCCGCATTTCACGCGGTGAGGAGGTATGGCTTTTGGATCTCATAGAATCCGTCAAGGCGGACGTTCCCGATTCCGTGAATGAAGCCGCCGCCCGAACCGTCAAGGCGGCTCGCAGCGCAGGCAGCAGTGACGACATAGGCGCAGTTTACGTTGCGCTTAGGGCAGAGCCTTTTGAAGCGGTATAAAATCCCCGAAATATGTTGACTTTTTTCTCCCCGAGTGATATAATTATTCGTAAATCAATTGCTTTAGGAGAAGAATCATGATTATTTCAACCGACAACAGCGTCATTCGCTATGCCTTTGGCGACAAGGAATCCATAAGGCTTTGCCGCGAGGCGGGATTCACCGGAATCGACTATTCACTTTTCCAAATGAAGCCGGAAAATGACATTCTCAATCTTCCCGATGACGAGCGCAAGGCTTTGGCGTATGATCTGCGCGACTATGCCGAGAAGATAGGCATGAGTTTTCCGCAGGCACATGCGGATTTCGCACTCCGCTATGGTGAGGGCAAGGATTCGCTCAATTATCACAATCTTATGCGAAGCCTTGAATTTGCTTCATGGATGGGCATTCCGCAAATAGTCGTTCATACAATCAAGTACGGTATCCCGACCGACGAGAGCTTCGACGTTTATGAATACAACCGCCCCTTCTTTACGGACCTCATTCCCGTCGCGCAAAGATTAAATCTTAAGATCGGTATGGAAAACCTTTTCATTAAAAAGAAGAATGGTGACTTCAATTACGTCGGTCTGCTCGGCACACCCGAGCAAATGAACGAATACCGCGATTCCTTCGGCTCGGACGTATTCGTTACCTGCTGTGATACGGGACACGCCGCCATCGTCGGCATGCCGCCGGAGAATTATATCAGAGGAATGTCCAAGGACAAGCTGACCATGCTCCACGTTCAGGACACGGATATCATGGGCGACCGCCATTGGCTTCCCTACATGGGCAAGCACGATTGGAAGGCATTCACGGATGCCCTTGCCGAGATCGGCTATGAGGGAAGCATGAATTTTGAGGTGCTTCATTTCTACGATAAATTCCCCAAGGAGCTGATGCTCTCCGCCCTCACCCACGCCGCAAACGTTGCAACTCAGCTTGCAAACGAGGTCGAGTCGAAGAAGGCGGCGTTCAACAAGTAATAGAAAAAGCCACTGCAAAGCATTTGCGGTGGCTTTTGTGTGTTTCAATTCCAATTGAGTTCCGCCCAAAGCAGACGGTGGTCGGAGTAGCTTTTGGTTACATAACCGGATGAGTTCTCCGTAAATGAGGCACAGAAAACGATATTGTCGATCGCGCTGCCGCTTTCAAAGGTGGGATAGTGGCGCAGGTCGTTGTTTATCAGACAGCCGCCGAGAACGCCGAATTCGGTGAAATCCGCGGTATTGAAATCGCCGGTCAATATGAAATGCTCACAGATATTTATCTTTTCGGCCAGCTCTTCAAATTGAATCCGACGGAGAGAGGTGTCCTCGTATGAAAGATGCGTATTGAAAAAGTCGAGCCGATTGCCGTCAACGTCAATGACCGCATGGCCGAGCGCACGGCCCTCCTTGTCCCATGAGGTGAGCTTGATGACCTCGCTTGAAATTATCGGATATTTCGATAGTATGAGAGTGCCGTACTTGCCTCCCTGATAATCGATCGCAGGTATGAAAGCATAATATGGCATGTCCGCCGCTTTGGCAAGCTTCGCAGGCTGATCGACGCCGTTTGAGCGTTTGGTTTTGTAATCAACCTCCTGCAAGCCGACTATGTCAAGCTCCTGCTCCTTGATAACCTTGCCGAGCTTTGAAAGATCAAGGCCGGCATCTGCGCCGTGTTTGATATTGTAGCTTCCTATTCTGAGTGTGCGCGTCATTGTTGTTTCCTCCGTTGTGTTGTCTGCCGACGTTTCTTTTGTCGTTTCGTTTTCCGATCCTTGCTGTTCGGTCGTGGCTTGCCCGTCTTGCGGAATTGCTTGACATGAAACGGAAACGAGAAGGACGAGGAAGAGAAGCAAGGCAAAAAATCTTTTCATACGGCTCGCTCCTTTTATTGATGATGATATTATTATAACTTACCGCCATATTTTTGTCAAGTAATTATTGACAACTTTCGCTTTGGGATGTATAATTAACTTATAAAATGGTTTACGGGGTGGTAAAATGAACGAATACGTTTCATACCAAAAACAAGTTCCGGTATCGTGCGAGTGTGACGTTCTCGTCGTCGGTGCAGGGCCTGCCGGCGTTTGCGCCGCGGTTTCGGCGGCGCGCGAGGGGGCACGTGTCGTTTTGTGCGAGCGATACGGCTCCGTCGGCGGTATGCTGACCATGGGCAACGTCGATCCCATCCTCGGCAGGCTTTCCGTCGGCACTTATTACGACGAGATAACCGAAAGACTTCACGCGCTTGACAGCGGCACGGTTCCCACGGACGCCACACGCATAGGTCGCGAGGTGCCGGTAAACCGCGAGGCGGCAAAGATCGTGCTTGACGAGATGATAAAAGAGGCAAAGGTCGAGCTTTGGCTGGGGGCGGCCTTCGTTGATGTATTGTGTGAGAACGGACGGGTCGCGGGTGCGATATTTGCCACGCAGAACGGCTTGCGTGCCGTCAGGGCAAAAATTACGGTAGACGCCACGGGCGATGCTTGCGTTGCCGCCGCATCGGGTGCCGAGATCGAGCTTGGTCGAGATAGCGACGGCGGACTGCAGCCGATGACGCTTGAGTTTACCCTCTGCGGAGTGGACGAAAGCCGTGCTATCTGCGTTTGGGGCGGCTCCGACCCGATAAAGATACCCTCCGGGGAGTTCGAGGGCATGGAATACCGCGAGCTTTGCAAGCAGAAGAACGCCGAGGGCGAGCTTCCCGAATTCGTCACAATAGTTCGCCTGCACAAGACCTCGCATCCCGGCGAGAGATCGGTCAATGCAACGCAGGTAAACGGTCTTTCTCCCCTCGATCCTGCCGATATGGGGCGCGCGGAGCTGGAACTGCGCGACCAGATACGCAAATGCGTAACTTTCCTTAAAAAGTATATCCCCGGGTACGAGAATTGCTCGGTCAAGTCCTCATCCGATACCGTTGGCGTTCGCGAATCGCGCCGCGTGCGCGGTGTGGACTACATAGTTGACGCCGACGTTGAAAACGGCAGAATGCGCGAGGACGGTATCGTTCATAACGCGTGGTTCCTCATTGATATCCACAATCCAAAGGGCGGCGGTCAGGCCGAAGGATATTCGCGCCCGGCACAGCCCTACGATATTCCCTACGGCGCAATAGTGCCGATAGCGACGGACGGCCTTCTCATTGCCGGCCGCCCGATATCGGGAACGCATCGCGCCCATGCCTCGTGGCGCGTTATGTCCATCTGCATGGCAATCGGCGAGGCGGCGGGAATTGCCGCGTCAAAATGTGCCTCTTTGAATTGTCAGCCGCGAGAGCTTGACCCTGCCGAGGTCAGGGGCGTTCTTGCCGCGCGCGGCGTTGAGTTGTAATTTGTCCAAAAAAGGAACGGGCTTACCTGCTCGTTCCTTCATTTTGTTTATAAATATTAAGATTTGATACACAAAATATTTAATTAACCAAAACAGTTGAATGTTATAATTAAGGTGAAACACTAAAACTTGACAGGAGAATCTATCATGAATGCCAAGACTTTGAAGGAAAATATACTTTCGGGCGGACTTGACCTGCGTTTTGCCAAGCTCTACGGCTCCGAGGAGAGTGTTCTTGCCACACAGCGTGCAAGATACGCCGCACTTATTGACGAATTTGCGTCAATGTACGGCGAGGACAGAGATGTCTCGCTCTTTTCCGTGCCCGGCAGAAGCGAGCTTTCCGGTAACCACACCGACCACAATCACGGCTGCGTGATTGCCGGCAGTATCGACCTCGACATCATTGCCGTAGCCGCGAAAAACGCGGACAGCACTATTCGCATCAAGAGTGAGGGCTTCCCGGAGGACGTGGTCGATATCAATGAGTTCGATGTGCCCGTTGAAGCGAGATTCGGCAAGTCCGACGCCCTGATTGCGGGAGTTGCGGACGGTTTCCGTTCAAGAAGCTTCAATGTGGGCGGTTACGATGCATGTACCACCTCAAGCGTTCTCAAAGGCTCCGGTCTTTCGTCCTCTGCGGCGTTTGAAAACATGGTCGGCCTGATGCTTTCCCATTTCTACAACGAGGGAAGCGTGGATTTCGTCACTCTCGCGCAGATCTCGCAGTATGCGGAGAATAAATTCTTCGGCAAGCCCTGCGGTCTTATGGATCAGGTGGCTTGCGCCGCAGGCGGCATAGTTTCCATCGACTTTGCCGATACCTCCGCTCCAGTTGTTGAGAAGGTTGACTTTGACCTGACAGAGGCTGGATATTGTCTTTGCATCGTCAATACGGGCGGCAATCACGCCGATCTTACCCCCGATTACGCCGCAGTTCCTGCGGAGATGAAGGCTGTTGCGGAAGAGCTTGGCGCAACCGTGCTTCGCGAGACCTCTCGCGAGAAGCTCATCTCAAATATCCCCGCGCTTCGCGAGAAGGTCGGAGACCGAGCGATCCTCCGCGCTCTCCATTTCTTTGCGGAGAACGATCGCGTTGCCGCACAGAAGGCGGCACTCAAGTCAGGCGACCTCGAAAAGTATTTTGCGGGAGTTCGCGCTTCGGGTCAGTCCTCCTTTAACTATCTGCAGAACGTTTATACCACCGCAAACGTATCCGAGCAAGGTCTTTCCCTTGCGCTCAACCTCGCAGAGAGCTATCTCTCGGCGCTGGACGTTCCCACGGCCTGGCGTGTTCACGGCGGCGGCTTTGCCGGCACGGTTCAGGCTTACGTTCCCATGAACGCCGCAGAGGGCTTCGTCAAGCTTCTTGAAGGTGTGTTCGGCAAAGGTTCCTGCTATCTTTTGAAGATACGACTTGCTGGTGCCGTTCGAGTATTTTAATAGCCACTTGTAAAACTGCGTTTTACAAGTGAGGACCGCGCGGCGGGGAACGCGCGCTAATCGCCGCCGTCCAAAACCCTTGGTTTTGGCGGCTCCCCTCGGCGCGCGGACTCGCTTTGCTCGTCTGGGCGGTGTTTTTTCGTCGGCAAAGCCACCGAAAAAACGATTTTAATTAAAATACAATGGCTTTTACAATCGGCAATATTTTAATTCTGTGAAAGGAAACAATATGAAATCAAATAAGACCCCGAGCCTCAAGGAATCCGCAAAGGCTTTCAATTGGAAGCGAGCGCTTACGCTTTTCCTTTCTACGGCTTTTGCTCTCGGACTGTATTTCTATCTCATCCGCTTCAGCTTTTGGAAGGTCGTCATGATCGCGTATATAGCGATTGCCGCAGTTCTCATAGTTGCGTATTTCATCATCAACCGCGCCTTTACAGGCAGCGGCGTTACCTATGAGATGCTACCCGATACGATGACGCACAAGGAAAAGGAAGAATATCTTGACGACGTTGCGGAACGTGAGCGCCGTTCGCGTCCCTTGCTCATGATTATTTTCCCCGTTGTCATTACCCTGATGGTCGATCTCTTCCGTCTTTTCGTGATCGACGCTCTCTTTACAAAGTAAATGATAACCATCGGAACGCTTTGCTCCGGCTCGAAGGGTAATTGCGCTCTCGTTAAATACCGCGACACGGCAATACTCGTTGACGCGGGACGCTCGGCAAAGTACATAAAGGACGCGCTCTGCTCCCTCGGAATCATGCCGGAGGATATAAGCGCTATTCTTCTGACACACTCGCACAGCGACCACACCTCGGCACTTAAGGTCTGGTGTTCCCATTACGGTACACCGGTGCATGCCGCAGGTGCCGTTTGCGATGCTCTTTGCGGCAAGTGCGGAGACGTTTTCGTGCGCCACCCGATAGGCTTTGAAGAAAAAATCGGAGATATCACGGTCAAGAGCTTTTCGACCGATCACGATTCCTTCGGCTCCGTCGGATTCCGATTTGAAACCGAGGAGGGAAGCGTCGGTGTTGCCACAGACCTCGGCCACGTCACGGACATCGTCCGCGGCGGCCTTTGCGGTTGCTCGGCGGCAATCGTCGAGTTTAACCACGACGTAAATATGCTCATGAGCGGCCCGTATCCGCCGGAACTCAAACAGCGCATCCTCTCGCGGTTCGGTCATCTCTCAAACGAGAGCGGCGCGGAGTTTGCCCGTTACCTCGCGGATAACGGCACGTCGCGTTTCGTGCTTGCGCATATCTCTGAGATAAACAACACTCCGGAGCTTGCCCGGGACGCAGCAAAGGCGGCACTTTCCGACATTTCGGAAAGCGTGGAGCTTTCCGTTGCCGAGCCTGCCGTCCCCGTGATGATTCGTATAGGAAACGAGTAATGATAAATATTAAACTGATTGCTTTGGGAAGCATCAAAGAGCAGTATCTACGCGATGCTTGCGCGGAGTATATCAAGCGCCTCGGCGCTTTTGCCAAGGTCGAGCTTTGCGAGTTAAAAGAAGCAAGGCTTCCCGATACCCCCTCTAAGGGCGAGATTGAAGCCGCACTTGAGGATGAAGCTCAAAGAATACTTGCCGCCGTTCCTCCGCGCGCCCACCTGATTGCCATGTGTATAGAGGGAAAGCAGATGTCCTCTGAGGAGTTTGCCGCGCATATTGAGAACGCGACGCAGAGCGCATCAACGATCTGCCTTGTTATCGGCAGCTCGCACGGGCTTTCACAGAGGGTTAAGAATGCCGCTCTTCTCAGGCTTTCGGTATCAAAGATGACCTTTCCGCATCAGCTTTTCCGCGTGATGCTGCTTGAATCTGTATACCGTGCCTTCAATATAACGAAGGGTACGAAATACCACAAATAATACGGAGTTTTTACAATGCGTTTATTCAATGAAACGGCCAAGCGTGTCGTTGCTTTCGTACTCTTGGCGGTCGTGGCTTTCGGAGCGATTACATATTCGCTCGGGTTCTTTGAGCTTTCGTTCATAGACCGCGGTGGCGAAGTAACGTATGACGATACGACCGCGCAAGAGATCCTCGGCACTCTCGAAACCGGCACGAATATATCGGATTTTACGGGAGATAACACAACGGAGCTGATAATTCCGGTCGACTCTTCTGCTACGGGCGATGAAAGCAGCTCCGGAACGACCTCCGGAGACGTTACGTCCGCCGAGGGTACGGATCCCTCGGATAGTTCTTCGCAAGCTCCCGAAAAATACGATACTCTTGATGAGTATCTTGATGCAGGCTATAAGATCACGTGGGCAAACTACGACCCCACTATGCAGATGGCACAGCTCATCCTGACTGCGGACGGTCTTGACGAGTACACGTACGGAACTCAAAAGAGAGTGTACGTCAAGAAAAAGATGGATTACGGCGAGGCTCACAGGGAGATCGAGTATTATACCACCAAAAGAGTCGAACGAGCCGCTCTTGAGGTCTACATGGGATATATCTTGGTTGATGCCGGAAAGGGTCAGGTCTCCTCCGGTATCGGCGACAACGTATATGAGAATGCGGACAGAGTAAGCATTTACAATTCCGTCGGCAAGCTTATCGGCACGTATCCCGGCGACGAGGTCATACCTGCCAACTGTCGCGACAGAGCAGACAGAGCGGTGTTTATTTATGAAGGCGCTTACTACTATCTCGATTCTCAAACGGGACGCTTTGAGCTTTCGGATTTTAACCCTCAGCTTGACAGCCGCGGGCTGGAATTCGACTACAATCCCGATTTCGGAAAATCCGACAATCGATATTCGATATATAATACCGTCAGCACGGTCACCGAGACTTTTGAACTTGACACGGTAAGCTATTTTACTCCCTACGGAGTTGACAGCCGTTTGGCTGAGCAGCTGTATCTGGCATATCCCGGTTATGCGAATTTCATTGCAAGGGAATTTCAGCCGGGGCACTATTATAACAGGCTTTTCTGTGAAAGGCTTAAAGAAGTCATCAAGGGCGTTGAGTCCGGCGAGATAACCCGACCCGAAACCACAACCGAAGAGCCGGAAACAACGGCCGTCCCCGATGATACGACGTCCCCCATAGAAAGCGACACCACGATCCCGGAAGACACGACAGTGATCCCGGATGATACCACTACCGCACCCGGCGATACGTCGTCCCCCATAGAAAGTGACACCACGATCCCGGACGACACAACTTCCACGCCGGACGACACGACGCTCCCCGGGGAAAGTGACACAACGATTTCGGATGACACGACCGTTATGCCGGACGACACTACTGCCGTGCCTGACGACACGTCAACTCCCGATGAAAGCGACACCGTCGCTCCGGAGCAGACCGGGCATGTTATAACCGAAGATACCTCTCCCGTACCTCCCGCTTCACGCGCGATCATTGCCTCGCCGAACGACAGCGACAAGGACGGCATCCCGGATAAGCTGACCGTCACCCTTGAGCATGACGAATACCGCTTCACATATCGCGTATCCGAGCCTAAAGTCGACCTCTCCAAGAATACGGTTATGATCTATACCCACAACCCATTTATTTACCACAAGATCTCATGGCAAGGCGATTTCAAATACGCCAAGGCTTATAATTTCAGCGAAAACCGTGCCTACACCGTTGACGACAACGGTATAGTCAAGATCATCAATACCTACGGCACGGCTTCCGTTTATATGTACAAAGAGGTTCAATCGGATACCCAGCACGGCTCCTACTACCGCATTTGCTATTATACCGAGCCTTTTGAACGCGACGAATACAAGCTCGGTCATTATTATTTTGACGACGGCTTGATCCGCATGCGCGCGGTTGAGCGGTTGACCTACAAGCTCAATGAGTATGAGGCAGACTACGAGGTCATGGTCGATGCTTACGGCAATCAGGTGGATATCGTGCCGAGCGGCTATACCGTTATTTCCTATTCTGAAGGCGTATTCCTGCTTGAGCGAAGCGGCACGGGAAGATACGGCTATTACCACAAGGACGGCTATTGGGTCGCTCAACCCATTTACACATACGCCGCTCCCTTCATCGAGGGATTAGCTGTTCTCGGCTATGAGGACGGCATCAAGGGCGTGATCGACACAAACGGCAATATCGTTATTCCGTTCCATTATACGTCAATTTCCAATGCATCCACCGGCATCTTTGCCTGCTATTCCGACGAGGAAGGCTGGAAGGTGTTTGCAAAGGTAAAAAAGTGATAAAAATTCGGCGCATCTGCCTCAGGTGCGCCGAATTCTTTATTTATTAAAATAATTACTCATATTTTGTCTTGATATGTCGAAGCGAAAATAGTATAATTATTAAGTTATAAAATTTGAAAGGAAACAAAGCCCATGAAAAAGAGAATTCTCTCGCTTCTTCTGGTCATCGTAATGGCGATCTCCATGCTTGCGGCATGCACGCCCGAAGGCAACACGCCGGTTACGACAGATGAAGAGAACACCACATCAACTCCGGATAACAGCACCGAGACGACCGATTCCGATACTACGCAGGAAGAAGAGCCAAAGTTCCCCTCCGCCGAGTATCAGACCATCACCATCGCAGAGGCACTTACGCTTTGCGAGCAGTTCGTTGATACCGCGTCCGCCGAAAGATATTATATCATCGGCACGATCACGGAGATACAAAGCGAGCAGTACGGGCAGATGACCATTGAGGACGAAACCGGCTCCATTATGGTCTACGGCTCCTACAGCGCGGACGGCAGCGTAAGATACGACGCCATGACCGATAAGCCCGTAGTCGGCGATACCGTCCTTTTCCACGGTACGCTTCAAAACTACAAGGGCAACACGAAGGAAATTCAGAACGGAAGGATCATCGAGTTCAAGAAGAACGGTGCAGAACAGAAGCCGGCTGAATTCCCCGAATTCGACTCCACTCTCACCGTCAAGGAAATGCTTGAGCTTCCTCTTTCAAGCGGTCAGCTGACCGACGGCCGCTACTATGTTGAGGCAGTCGTTGAGTCCGTTACCAACGCAACATACGGCGCAATGAACATCAAGGATGCCACCGGCACGATCTCCGTTTACAACAGCAAAAATGCGGACGGCACCGTTGATTACAAGGACATGGACGATAAGCCCGTCAAAGGTGACACAGTCAAGCTTTGGTGCACGGTTCAGAACTACAACGGCACCGTTGAGATCAAGAGCGCGTACATAGTTGAGGTAAAGCATAATCAGATTGACGAGAGCGCGTACACCGCAATGTCTATCGCCGACGCACGCAATTCCGCGAAGGGTACGAAGGTCAAGGTCGAGGGCGTTGTCGCAAAGATAACCTACGCTACCGGTATGGTACCCTCCGGCGTCGTCCTCGTTGACGGCACGGGTTCCATTTACGTCTACGACGGCGACCTCGCCGCTACCGTAAAGGAAGGCAATAAGATCACCGTTTGTGCCGACAAGACTTGGTGGATACTTGAAACCGAGCAATCCAACGCGGAAAAGTTCGGTTATATCGGCTGCAATCAGCTTGAAGCAGCATGGCTCGTCGCCAACGACGGCGCAAATAACGAATTCGATAAGTCCTGGATAACCTCAACCACGGTCAAGGACATCATTGACACCCCCGTAACCGAGGACATCACCACCGTCATCTACAAGGTCACCGCGCTCATCAAGGAAGTGCCCGGAAGCGGATTTACGAACTTCTACATCAACGATCTTGACGGCACTACGGGTACGTATTCGTACTCTCAATGCAACGGTGGCGACTTTGCGTGGCTCCGCGCCTTTGACGGCAAGATCTGTACCGTCTACGTTATGGCACTCAATGCAAAGTCCACTGCTTCGGATTGCTTCTGGCGTTTCCTGCCCGTTGCAGTTGTTGACGAAGGCTTCGATCCCGCAAGCGTAAACGGCGCCGAGTTTGCGGTCAAGTACCACGGCATGCCTCAGTTTACGACCACAACTTTCACCGGCGACCCTGCCATTGAGCTTGTCACCTCCGTATCCTCCGACCTGCTTGCGCTCAGCGGTGTCACGCTGACCTACACCTCGGATAACGCCGCGGTCGTTTCCATCGTCGAGGAGAACGGCAAGGCCGTGCTTCATTGCCTTTCAACCGGCAGCGCGACCGTTACCGTTACCGCACAGCACGGCGACAAGACCTACAGCGAGACCGTTACCATCACTGTAAAAGGCTCTCAGACCGTTGAGTCCGTAACCGTTAAGGATGCAATCGACTCTACGCTCGGAAGCACCGTGACCGTCAAGGGTATCGTCGGTCCCTCCCTTGTTAATCAGTCCGGTTTCTACCTCATCGACGAGACCGGCATTATCGCGGTTCTTTGCGATAAGTCTGTGTTTGATACCATTGAGATAGGCAACGAGATAGTGCTCACCGGAACGAGGGATTGTAAGGTCAAGGACGGAGCGGATTGCTTCGGCCAGACCCATATCTCCGGCGCGACCGTTGTGGAAAACTACTACGGCAAGCACGAGTACAGCACCGCACATTTCATCACTGATAAGACTGCGGCCGATTTCTATGCTCTCAACGCGGGGGAGGATCACTCTACCGAGGTGTATGTTCTTAAGGTCACGGTTGAATTCACCACAGGAAGTTATTCCTCCGGCGTAAACCTCGTCAGCGGCGATACGAAGATAAGCCTTTACTGCTCCGGTGCCGGCCAGTACAGCTGGCTTCGTGAGTTTGACGGTCAGGAGGTCACTCTTGAGGTTGCGGCCTGCAACTGGAACTCCAAGACCTATTGGCGCGGCTGTGTCATTGCAGTTCACACCGCCGACGGTAAGGTCGTAAACGAGCTTAATTTTGCTAACTGATAAAACAAAAGATCGCTGTGCCGCGGCACAGCGATCTTTTGTTATTTTACCACTCTTGATCTTGACATATCAAATCTGCGGAAATATATCAGCAAAGTGACGGCACAGGCAAGCCACCCGAGAGGGTACGACATTCCTATCGGCACTATCTCGTTTGAGATGAAGTTCGAGATTATGAAAAGCATCACTTGGCGCAGGCCGACAAAGCATGAGAGCATGATTATCATGGGGGCGGTCGCATTACCGGAGCCGCGGAGCGCGGCGGCAACCGTCTGGTTTATGCAACAGCAGAGGTAGAAGGGCGAAATACAGCGTAAAAGCATTGCAGAGGTTCGGACGATGTCCGGATCGCTGTTGAATATAGATGCCCAGAAGGGCGCCCAAATGATAATGGGGACGATTATTGCCATTGAGGCTGCCATTGCCACTCCCATGGCAACATAAGTCCCTTTCCTTGCGCGCTTGGTGTCGTTGACACCGAGATTTTGACCGACGAAGGTAGTTACGGCAAGGCCGATCGATTGGATGGGCAGGAAAATGAATTGGTCGATCTTCGAGTACGAAGTCCACGAGGAGAGCGCCGCCTCCTGCATATCAAGTCCGGGCGCAACACCGCCGGGTATTACCGCGTTTCCGACGTAATATTGAACGAAAACGTTTGAGAACGCGGTTATTGCCATTTGAACGCCTGCAGGGAAGCCGACCTTTATGATTTTTAAGAGGTAGAATTTCTCAAGCTTTATGTCTTTGAGCCTGAGCTTCACGCAGGTATCGCTTCTGAACAGCGTGATGAGAGTCAGTATCGCGGAAAGAGTCTGAGCGATGACGGTGGCAAGCGCAACTCCGACAGTACCCATTCCCCAATTAAAAACGAATAACAGATCGAGCAGGGTGTTTGTGACGGCGGCTACGATGAGGAAGATGAAGGGACGCCTCGAGTCGCCTATCGCTCGCAAAAAGCCGGCTCCCATGTTGTATATCATCAGCGAAACAACGCCGGCAAAATAAATCGTAAGGTATGCTTTCGCCTCGTTGAAAATAGCGTTTGATTCGGCTGTCCCGTCCGAGCGGAGCATGATGTTGAGCAAATAGGGGGTCATCGTGATGCCCACAATGGTGAAAAAAACTGCCATGATGAGTGTCAGTGCCATGGCCGTGTGAACCGTTTTGCTTGCCGATTTTTCGTCCTTTGCACCGAAATACTGCGAGATAATAACTCCGGCACCGCTTGAAAGCCCGAGGAAAAAGCCGATAAGAATGTTTACGATCTGTCCGACGCTTCCAACGGCGGCGTATGCAGCGTTATTGCCCGTTTGACCTATTACCCAGGTGTCAACGAGATTGTAAAGCTGCTGGAACAAATTTCCGACGAGCAGCGGCAGGGCAAAAATCAAAATGTTCATGACAATGCTGCCGCGCGTCATGTCCATGGTGTTCTTTTTGGAGTATTTTGCTGCTTCCATTATTCGCCTCAATTTATGTAGTACAGTAATTATAGCACATATTTTGCCAAAAAGCAATATTATTTATTATACAATATTTTTTGCAATTTAACACAAAATATGTTGACAAAAGAGTTTCTCTATTGTATAATTAGTATGAAATCAATCAAATTACGGGAAGGGGTAACTATATGCAAAATTTACAACCCGGAACGATGACCAATTTGTTTTATACTTATAAGCCGGGTCAGGAAAATGTGGTTGCATCCATGCGCCGCTTGCACAAGATCGGCTTTAAGGTGATCGACCTTTGCATGTGTCCGATGCAGAGAAACGAATTTGAACTTTGCGAGGATGAGAATTGGGAGCGTTTCACCGACAATATCGGAAATGAAGCCGCGCGCCTCGGCCTGAGCTTTGCTCAATGCCACCCCGTTTATGCTCGCGCGCTTTGCCGCAGGCATTCCGCCGAGGACGAAGGCTGTGAAAAAAACGAGTTTTTCGTAAAGATGCTTGATCGTTCGCTGGACGTTGCTTCGCGGCTCGGTATTCCGTGGGCGGTAATGCATCCGCTTGAGGACTCTCCGGCTTATGATCTTGAGCATAATACCGAATATAATTTTGAGATATACGCTCCTTTTTATGAGAAGTACTCTCATCGCGGCTTGGGCTTTGCCTTTGAAAACATGGCTGACGTAGACGGCGGCCGCCGTTTCGGCGTTACGCCCTCGGAGCTTGGGATGATACTTGACCGCTTCGGCGATCGCAAAACCGGCGTATGCTGGGACACGGGACACGCCAACCGAATATTCAAGGATGCCATCGCACCGCTTAAGGCGGTCGGCGATCGCCTCGTTTGCACGCATATTGATGATAACGTCGGCGCGACCGATCTGCATCAGATACCCTTCATGGGTACCGTTCCGTGGAAAAAGGTTATGGAAACGCTTAAGGAGATCGATTACAAGGGCGCTTTCATATATGAGCTTTCAACGACGAAAAAGCTTCCCGAGGAACTTAAAGAGCCTGCAAGTGAATATGCTTATAAGGTAGCCGAATATCTTTGCAAGCTTTGAGAATTTTCAGCCTGACGGGCTAAAAATACAAAATTTTATGAAAGGTAATGGTATTTCTTAATGAAGAAAATCACATCCGTCATCGTTGTTTTCGCAATGCTCGCAGCAATGGTGACAGCCATGATTCCCATGGCCTCCGCGGCATGGGACGGAGCTTCCGTTTCCGTGGCTCTTATGGGTTCCGGAACGGAATACGACCCTTGGATTGTATCGAGTGAAAACGACCTCGCATACATCGCCAAGCAGGTCAATACCGGTGTTACCAATTATGCAGGCGAGTACATCAAGATGACCGCCGACCTTGATCTCGGCAATCAGCCGTGGTCCCCCATAGGTTACAAAAAGGGCGGTGCTTTCCGCGGCAACTTTGACGGGGACGGACACACGATCTACAATCTCAATGTTAAGACCGAAGCCGATGGAACATCCACTCTCTACGGAGGTGTTTTCGGAACGGTGATTGACGGTGTCATCAGAAGTCTCAGCGTTGAGAACGCAACAGTCGTTTCGGTCAAGTATGCCGGAGCCATTGCAGGTATGCTCGGCTGTACACCTCAGACCGGTTATTCGGCAATAATCAATTGCCATGTCAATAACATTGTGGTCAGAGGAATACAGATCGGCGGTATCGTCGGTCGTTCCAGCCAGCCGAGTGCCAATAAGGGACAGCTTGAGATTATCGGTTGTACCGCAGATAACGTTTCGTTCGCTCCTCTGAATGATGATGAATACCCCGGAACCGCTCGCACCAACCACTTCGTCGGCGGTATCGTCGGAGGCATAGGCGCAACCGTTGTCAACGGTTGCGGTGTTACCAATATGACTGCAACCATCTACGGCACGGCCTTTGCTCCCTGCGGCGGTATTGTGGGCGTACACGGTGCGGATAGTGTCAATGCAGACGTCGTGAACTGTTATGCAATCGGCATTAATATCACCGGCCGTTCCAATTCTACTTCTACCAAGACCAACCTCGGCGGTCTTATCGGCAAAACCGGTCATGTTGATTCCGTTCCAGGAGCTGTCAATACCGAGGCGAATATTTTCAACTGTTTCGTTGCGGATGTTACCATCAAAAACGAGGGTTCAGGCACAGCAAACGGCGTAATCACCGGTCTTATGGACGACTTCATTTACTTCAACCATGTTTATTACATTCCCGTTGAGGGACTTTACGCGTGCGGAGAAGATACATATCTTAACGAATATCCCTTTATGACAGTCACCTCCCTCGGCGAGATAAAGGCAGAGATGCTTAACGAAGGCAATAGCACCGCGGTTTGGGTTGACGACGTCGTTAAGGGTCACCCCGTAATCGATCCTGCGGCGGCAGAGGCAAACGAGCCGAACTTTGTTGACTATTATGTAGAGAACGGCTCCGAAGACTCTACTACCGAGGCGACCGAGGAAAGCACCGAAGCGACCGACAACACAACCGCTGCCACCGATGAGACTACGGCAGGCGCTGTCAACGACGAAACTACGGCAGGTGCGTCCGACGAGACCACGGAAGCTCCCGGCGTTCCCGATGACTCCACCGTTGAGGCAAATCCGGAACCTGAGGGATGCGGATCCGTAATATCGGGTGCGGCAATCGTCATCGCACTTGCAGGCGTTGCGATCGTTTTCAAAAAGAAAAACCTTTAATCAGATACAGAGGTAGAATAAAATGAAGAGATTTATCAGAATCATTGCCGTCCTCATGGCACTCTTTACCGTTTGCGGCATTCTCGCGGCATGCGCTGACCCGGGTAGCGGTGCAAACACCACCGAGGATCCGGCATCGACCGTCAAGCCCTCGGGAGACACGGGTGAGGCAACCCTCTACGAGAAAGACAATCTCAAGGACAGCTATAATTTCAACGAAACCATCACCATCTATATGTGGAAAGACTACACAATGATGGAGTTCTATGCCGAAGAGAACGGCGACGTTATCAATGACGCCATCTTCGCGCGCAACCAAAGCGTTGAGGAAAGGCTCGGCATTACGTTTGAGTTCGTTGAGGAAGCAGGCAGCAGTGAATTTTACGAAGCATGGATCCAAAAGGCGGAAAATGACTTCCAGTCTGATAACGAATTCGATATTTACGCCGGATACAGCCGTTCCGCTCCCCTTATGGCACTCAGAAACATGACCGTCAACCTCTTGGACTACGAGGCATTCAGCGTTGAAAAGCCCTGGTGGCCTGCGGCTCTTACCAATGAGTGTACAATCAACGACAAGCTTTATTATTGCTCCGGAGATATTTCCACCAACCTTCTGTGGATGATGATCGGCACCTTCTATAACAAGGAGCTTTATAAGCAGTATTTCCCGGGCGAAAAGACCCCCATGGATATGGTTGAGGACAAAGAGTGGACAATGGAAAAGATGTTCACCATGTGTCGCGACATCTACGTCGACGACGGTAACGGCTCGAAGGACATGGCAGATACATACGGCTGTGTTATCTATGAGGTCAACATTGATGCATTCCAGACTGCCGCAGGCATTGTTTCCATTGAAAAAGACGAGAAGAACGGCATCAGAATCTCCAAGGGATGGAACAGCGAGACCGCATCCGACGTTTGCGAGCTTGTAGGAAATTTCCTTTCATCCCCCGGTTGCTTGTACAACGGCAAAACAAGCATTCGCAACGTATTCTTTGAGGAGCGTTCGCTCTTTATCGTTGACCGTACCTTTATTGTTGCAGGCAAGGACACCAGCGAGACCGCAAAAATCGAGTTCTCCTACGGAATCGTTCCTCAGCCGATGTACACCGCCCAGCAGGAACACTATATGACGAACGTCGGCCACCCCTTCACCATGTACGCTGTCAACTCCCAATCCAAGCACAGAGAAGCCTCCGTTACGACCCTTGAGGCTATGGGTTCCGCTAACCACCGCACGGTCACCCCTGCCGTATTTGAAGTCGCAATGAAGGTAAGATACACGGATGATCCTCAGACGGCAAATATGTACGATATCCTTCGCGAGAACATCTCCTTTGATATCGGAAGATTGTACGCCTCAACCTTCGGCAACGGTACTGCAAATCTCTTCAGAACCGCTGCCAAGTCCAGCCCCGCCGGACTCCTTACTTTGATCAAGAGAAACGTCAATATCATTGAAAAAGGTATTGACAAGATCATGGACTTCTACGGTGAATAAATAATTCGACCGACCGATTCGTTTTTGTGACGGATCGGTCGGTTTTTGCAGGATTGCTATTGACAACTTGCGCTTTTTATGGTACAATTAACACATATTTTTCATAAGGAGAAAAGATATGTTTTTTGAAAGAGTTAAGGAATTTGATCCCGAGGTCGGTGCCGCTTGCGGCAGAGAATTCAGCCGTCAATGCGGAAATATCGAGCTTATTGCATCCGAGAACATCGTATCGGAAGCCGTTCTTCTTGCGGCAGGCGGCGTTCTCACGAATAAGTACGCAGAGGGTTATCCCGGAAAGCGCTACTACGGCGGATGCGAGTTCGTTGACGAGGTTGAGAACATTGCGCGCGAGCGCGCTTGCAAGCTTTGGGGCGCTGAGCATGCAAATGTTCAGCCGCATAGCGGAGCAAATGCAAACCTTGCCGCTTTCTTTGCGCTTCTGCAGCCCGGCGACCGCGTGCTTTCCATGAGCCTTGCTCACGGAGGACATATCTCGCACGGCTTGCCCATCAATATCTCGGGCAAGTATTTCGACATATATCAGTATGGCGTTGATGCCGAAACCGGTCTTATCAACTACGACGAGGTTCGTCGCATGGCGCATGAGTGCCACCCGAAGATGATACTTGCAGGCGCAAGTGCATATCCGAGAATCATTGATTTCAAGAAATTTCGCGAGATTGCGGACGAAGTCGGTGCTTATCTCATGGTCGATATGGCGCACATTGCGGGACTTGTTGCCGCCGGCGTTCATCCCTCACCCGTACCCTATGCCGACATCGTTACGACCACAACGCATAAGACCCTGCGCGGCCCTCGCGGCGGACTTATTCTTTGCCGTGAGCAGTTTGCCGCGGCTATTGACAAGGCCATATTCCCCGGAACGCAGGGCGGCCCTCTGATGCATATTATCGCGGCAAAGGCGGTTGCTCTCGGCGAAGCTCTCAAGCCCGAATTCGTTGACTACCAAAGACGGGTCGTTTCCAATGCGGCGCGCCTTGCAAACGGTCTGATGGACCGTGGAATCAAGCTCGTTTCGGGCGGCACGGAAAACCACCTGATGCTCCTTGATCTTCGAGATACCGGCACGACCGGACGCGAGCTTGAAGTCAATCTCGATGCCGTTCACATCACCGCAAATAAGAACGCAATTCCGAACGATCCGCAGAAGCCGGCAATTACCTCCGGCCTTCGCGTAGGCACTCCTGCCGTTACCACGCGTGGCTTCGGTCTTGAAGAAATGGACAAGATTGCCGGATTCATTGCCGATACGGTTTACGACTTTGAAAACAAAAAGAGTTGCATTTCCGAGGGCGTTGCGGAGCTTTGCGCAAAATTCCCTATATACGTAGGGTAAGACATACAAAAATCGCTGAGCCTTTGCGGCTCAGCGATCAGATTACTGACAAAGTCTATCTCTCAAGCGAGAGATAGGCTTTGTTTTTTGTA
>JBJDZD010000144.1:0-25453 GCA_051867815.1 Eubacteriales bacterium
TCTCGGGCCACTCGGCAAAGGTCTTGCCTGCGCCGGAGATTGCCTGATAGGTCGTTGCAACTACCTTGTTAAGGCCGAACTTAATCAGGGGCGTCAGCATGGGAACATACGACTGAATGGAGCAATTCGGCTTGACGGCAATAAAACCGCGCTTGGTGCCGAGACGCTTTTTCTGCGTTTCGATAACGGCAATATGATCTGCATTGATCTCGGGCATGAGCATGGGAACATCCTCAACACCGCGGCAAGCGGAGTTGTTCGAGACGACGGGAAGCTCGTGACGCGCAAAATTCTCTTCCATTGCACGCACCTCTGCCTTGGGCATATCGACGGCGCAGAAAACGAAATCACAGAGGGATGCGATCGTATCAACTTCGGCGGAATCGAGAACCGTCATATCCGCGAACTTCTCGGGCATCGGCTCGGTAAGCTTCCAGCGGCTTCCGACGGCCTCGCGGTAGGTCTTGCCCGCGCTTCTTGACGAAGCGGCAAGGCAGGTAACTTCAAAATAGGGGTGGTCTGCAAGCAAGGTCAGAAAGCGCTGACCGACCATTCCGGTTGCGCCGACCACACAGCATTTCTTCTTGTTTGTAACAACGAAACTCATATCTATCTTTCTCCTTGAGTAAAATGTCGAAAAAATAATATTAATGATACCACAAATCGGCTCAAAAATCAATAGGTAAAGGAATTTTTATTCGCAAAGCTTCAAAACTTCCGCATATACGCGGTTTTTTGGCAGTCCGGTCTCGGCAACGATGGTTTTGACCGTGTCCTTCTGCGACATTCCGGACGCCATCAGGACGGCGGCGCGCTCGGCAACGTTCACGGCCCCTTCCCTTTCGCCTTTTTCGGATGCACCGTCGATGACGAGGACATATTCCCCGCGCGGCTCGGTCGCTTCATAATATTCGCACGCTCCCCTGAGGGTGAAACGCAGAACTTCCTCGTTTATTTTGGTCAGCTCGCGACAAAGGGAGATCTTGCGCTCACCGCCGAAATAGTCGCAAAACTCGACCAAGGTCTTTTTGAGCCTGTGCGGAGCTTCGTAGATTATTACGGTGCGTTCGTCCTTTGCAATTTCGGTCAAGCGCTTTTTGCGTTCCTTTCCCGTCGGGGGAATGAAGCCCTCAAACGCAAACCGCCTTGTCGGGAGGCCGGATAGTGCCAGTGCGGAGACCGCGGCGCAAGCTCCGGGAATTACCGAGACCTTAATTCCCTCGGCACAGCAGAGGGCAACGAGGTCCTCGCCCGGGTCGGAGATCGCGGGCATGCCGGCGTCGCTTATGAGGGCACAGGACTCACCGCTTTGAAGCCGGCTGACTATTTCGGGGCCGCGTTCGGCGCGGTTGTGGTCGTGATAGGACACCATCGGCTTGTGAATACCGAGACGGGAGAGCAAAAGGCCGGAGTTTCTCGTGTCCTCGGCGGCGACGAAGTCAACCTCCGAGAGCACCTTTACCGCTCTTTCGGTTATATCGGCAAGGTTTCCGATAGGGGTGGCGACGAGATAGAGTGTTGACTTCTCGACCTTGTTTCTTTCATCAATATAAGACATTGGCTTCCTTTCGTCACAAAATCCGAAAAACGCATATACTGTAAGCGAAATACAATTTTGTGAGGTACTTTATGGCTATCAAGATTTACATAGATCAGGGGCACAATCCGGTCAACCCCAATGCCGGCGCGGAGGGCAACGGCCTGCGCGAGCAGGATCTCGTTTACGCCATCGGGCAGGAGCTTGCGTCCCTGCTTCGCGCAAACGGAAATTTCGAGGTCAGGCTTTCGCGCCCGACACCCCAAACCCAAATCGGAAGCTCCAACAACTCCAGCCTCCGGCAGAGAGTGGAAGATGCAAATTCATGGGGTGCGGATTACTTCATCAGCCTGCACACGAACGCCTCGGCATCCCCCGATGCAGGAGGAGTTGAATCGCTGGTATTTTCGTCGCCTTCAAGGGCGGCAAGCCTCGGCGCGGATATTTCCAAAGGTGTGAGCGAGGCGACCGGCTTGCGCGACAGGGGCGTAAAGGTGCGCAGCGGTCTTTACGTACTGCGCAAGACCGAAATGCCTGCCGTACTGGTGGAGCTTGGCTTTATCAGCAACCCAAGCGAAGCGGCACTCATGCGCGATCGCCCTGATCTGTTTGCGCAAGGCGTGTATAACGGCATCATCGAATACTTGGGTATTTAATTATACCATATTCAAAGAACAAGGTCAAGGTCTTTTTAGAAGGAATTAAAATTTACGAAATCCGAGGCAAAAATGCGACTTTTTGCACGTTTTTTCGACATTTTTGTTAGATGATATAATGTATATTAATTTGATTATCTTCTAATTAGTTAGTTATTAATCTAATTAACTGCCAAAATAATTAGTAATATATAAAATTATTAATCGTTTTTACCAAAAAAGAAGGCTCACGGCGATTAAAACCGCCGTGAGCGTAATTTATATTTACTCATACCAAACCGCACATTTTAAGCAGCTGTGCTTCATCGATAACGGGTACGCCAAGCTCGTGCGCCTTGGTAAGCTTTGAGCCGGCTTCCTCGCCCGCAACGACGTATGAGGTCTTTTTGGAAACCGAACCTGCAGTCTTGCCTCCGCGCTCCTTAATGAGTGCAGAAGCCTCGCTTCTGCCCATCGTCGGAAGCGTTCCCGTGAGAACAAAGGTCAGCCCGGCAAGGCTGTCGTCAACTGCTTTTGAGGTTGCTTGTGTAAGCAAGCCGAGGTCGATAAGACGGCGGCAAAGCTCGATATTCGTGGGGTGGGAGAAGTAGTCGATAACGCAGTTTGCGGTCACCGCGCCAAAGTCCTCAATGGCGCAAAGCTCGTCAAAGCTTGCCGCCATACAGCCATCAAGAGTTCGAAATTTTTTTGCAAGCGACGCCGCAGCTACCTCACCGATATTGCGTATTCCGAGAGCGAAAATCAGGCGTTCAAGACCGGCATTTTTCGAGCGTTCAATGGAGGAAATCAGATTGTTTGCCGAAAGCTCGCCCATCCGGTCAAGCGCGGCAATGTCCTCCGCCCTCAAAAGATAAAGATCGGCAACGTTTTTTATCAGGTCGGCTCCGATGAGAAGCTCGACTATTTGCGGACCCAGACCGTCAATATCCATTGCTCCGCGCGACGCAAAATGCTCTATCGAACGCGAAAGTTGTGCCGGACATGCGGCGTTCGTGCAACGGAGTGCAATTCCCTCTCCGCTTGATTCGTCGCGGCTGACAGGCTCACCGCACGAGGGGCAAACCTGCGGCATTGCAAACGGTACCTCGCCTCCGTCGCGCTTTTCCGGAACGGCACATATTATTTCCGGGATGATGTCGCCGGCTTTTCTGACCCGAACGGTATCACCTATCATGATGCCGCGCTCCGCTATAAATTCCGAATTATGGAGGGTCGCGCGAGACACGGTCGTGCCTGCAAGGCGAACGGGTTCAAGCTCTGCTATGGGAGTCAGAACACCGGTACGCCCGACGTTTACCATGATCGAATTAAGCCGGGTCTCCTTTACCTCGGGCGGAAACTTGTACGCCGCCGCCCATTTCGGGGTCTTGACACCCTCGCCGAGGATGACGCGGTCGGGGATATGGTCAAGCTTGACGACCACGCCGTCAATATCATACTCGAGAGAATCGCGGCGCGAGCCGAGATATTCGATATGAGCGAAAACTTCCGCCTCACTGCTTACGCAAACGCGCTCCTTGATTACGGGAAAGCCGAGACGGGACAGGCGGTCAAGCATTTCGGTGTGGCTCTCGCACTCGCGACCGTCCGTCCAGAGCGAGCCTTCCTGAATATTGAAAATGAACACGTCGAGCCTGCGCTGTGCCGCTACCTTCGGGTCGAGCTGGCGCAACGACCCTGCCGCCGCGTTTCTCGGATTTGCCATTAGCGGCTTGCCCTGCGCCTCGCGCTTTGCGTTGATCGCCTCAAGCACCTTGCGCGGCATATATACCTCGCCGCGAACGGTGAAGCTCAGCTGTTCGGGCAACGTCAGCGGCAGGGAGAAGATGGTGCGGATATTCTGCGTTACATCCTCGCCCTCCTTGCCGTCGCCGCGCGTAGCACCTTGAACGAATATTCCTTTTTCGTATTTCAGAGCGACCGAAAGGCCATCGATCTTAGGCTCAACCGACCAAACTGCCCTTCGCCGGGCATCCGCAAGCACCTTGTCCACACCCGATAAAAAGTCCGAAAGCTCCTCAAACGAGAAAACGTCCGAAAGCGACGTCATCTGCACGCGGTGCGTGACCTTGTCGAATTTATCGAGCGGCGCGCCGCCGACACGCCTTGTGGGGGACGACGGATCGAAAAATTCGGGGTTTTCCTCCTCAAGAGCCAAGAGCTTATGATACATCAGGTCGTAATCATAGTCCGATATCTCCGGAGCATCGTCAACGTAATATTTCCGCGCGTGGTACGCCACCTTCGCGCGAAGCTCTTCAATTACTTTTTTTATTGCGGTCTTATCCATTTACAACACCTCAAAAATATAGCGTCATACAAATATATTATATCACTTTTCGCGCCAAAAGTCAATCAAACGGGTCAAAAAACCGGCCGCGCGCAAAATATTTGAGCAATTGCAATAAATCAACAAATTTTTTATAATTTTTTTCAAAAACATATTTATTTTGCACAAATTTTGTGCTATAATATAGGTGTAAGGAAAAAATTTCATTTTTGACTTACAATATAAGTTACAGGAGGAAGACAGTATGAAAATCACCGTAGTCGGCAGACACATGAGCGTACCGAGCGACCTGCAGGACCTCGCCGAAAAGAAGCTTGCCAAGCTTGACAAGTATTTTGCCAAAGAGGAAAAAGCAACGGTCACCTTCAGCCGCAAACGCAACCGTGAGAACATTGAGATCACGATAGCCGCGGCAAACACTCTGTTCCGCTGTGAAACCGATGACACGACCTTCCGAAACGCGATCGACCATGCCGTCGATACAATTGACCGCCAGATTCGCAAGAATAAGACCAAGCTCGAAAAGAGATGGCGCGCTCAGGGAGCCGCGGTTGCCACCGGACTTTCCGAGATGACGGACGAGCTATCCGAGGACAGTGAGATCGTTGTTCGCCGCAAGGAATTTGCCCTAAAACCGATGTCGGTTGAGGAAGCAATTCTGCAGATGAATCTGCTCGGACATGAATTTTTCGTTTTTGCCGATGAGGCAACGGAGCAGACCTGCGTGGTATATGCGAGAAAGGACGGAGATTACGGCCTCATAGTTCCGCAGAAGAAATTGTGATTGAATTAAATATTCGCTCAGCTCCGGCGCATCTGCCGGAGCTGAGCTGCTTTTTGCTCCTCGTCGGCGTCAATCTCGGAAAGGACACGGTCCTCCATCATGAGAGCACGGCGTATGGCGTATTTGCCGAAACGCTTCCTTATTGAATCGGCGGTCTTTTCAAGCACCTCAAGGCGCGCCCGACCGACGGTCTCACCGTCGAAAATCGAGATTTGATCGTCACTCTCCGGGCGTAGATCCGCTCCGCAAACTCCGAGACTGCGAATTGCGCGAGTTTCGCCCTCATGCTCGTAAAGTCCGACCGCCGCGCGGTATATCTCCCTCTCGCAAAACGTCGGCTCCACCTTGCATTGGCGCGAATACCACGAAAGGTCATTCAAGCGGACGGATATGCGCACCGTCGTGCATTTTCTTCCCTCCGCTCTCAGACGGCAGGCAACACTCTCGCAAAGCATGGCAAAAACTATCTCCACCTCTCGACGCGTGGTGATATCACGCGGTGTGGTGGTGCTGTTTCCCACACTTTTTATAGGATAATTTGCATCCTTGTTCAAAACAGGGGAGCTATCCCATCCGCGAGCCGAATTTTGGATGGAAAGGCCGTTTTTGCCCAGACAGCGTAAAAGCATGTCCGTGTTCGCATTAGCAAGGTCGCCTATCGTGAAAATTCCAAGCAAATTCAGTCTCTTTTGAGTCGATTTGCCGACGAAGATCAGCTCCTCGACGGCGAGCGGATATACCTTTTCCTTGAAGTCGCGGCGCAATATGACCGTGGTGGCATCCGGCTTTTTCATGTCGCTCCCGAGCTTTGCGAATATCTTATTGAATGAAACGCCGACGGATACCGTAACGTCAAGCTCTTGCTTTATGCGCTTGCGAATCTCTTCGGCAATTTTTTCGCCGCTTCCGAAAAGATATTCGCTGTCCGTGACGTCAAGCCAGCATTCGTCGATGCCGAAGGCTTCGATTCGGTCGGTATAGTCGGAATATATCGACCTCGCCGCACGCGATATTCTTACGTATTCATCATAATGCGGCGGAAGAATGACGAGATTCGGGCATTTGCGCCGAGCCTCAACTATGCTCTCGCCCGTCCTCACGCCGTAAGCCTTCGCCTCGTAATTTTTCGCAAGAATGATACCGTGACGAGCTTCTTGGTCTCCGCCCACGGCAACGGGCAGACCGCGCAGGTCCTCCCTGCCTCGGCACTCGACCGTGGCAAAAAAATTATTCATATCAATGTGTAAAATACAGCGATCTCCTGACATTGCAAGCCTCCCGAACATTAGTTCGGTTATATTATATCAGAACATTTGTTCCATGTCAATGGGAATTCGCAAAAAGCTGTTATTTATTTGTTAAATTTTCATCTTTTTCGCGCAAAACTGTTGCAGAATTCGCAATTATATTATATAATATAGGTTGTATAATTATAAACAGAGGTAGCATCATGTTACACGAACTGCTTTGCAGAAAATTTTCCGGCAAAAATATAATCCTCCTCGGATTCGGTGTCTCAAACATCCCCGTGGCGCGTGAGTTCGTCCGCGCCGGGCTTGCGCGGAGCATCACCGTCCGAGATATCAAGAGCTTTGACGACCTCGGCGAGACGGCAAAAGAGCTTGCGGAATCGGGAGTTAGGTTTGAATGCGAAATAGAGCCGACCAAGGGCTTCTCCGGAGACATGGCAAGCTCGGTGATTTTCCGTTCGCCCGGAATCCGCCCGGATGCCGGCGACCTGAGCGCCGCCATCGCGGCAGGCGCCGCTTTGACCTCCGAGGTCGAATTTTTCTGCGAACATACCCCCGCGCGCATCATTGCCGTAACGGGAAGCGACGGCAAGACCACGACCTCGACTCTGACGGGACTGCTTCTCGAGAAGGGCTACAAGTCCGGCAGGACCTTCCTCGGCGGCAATATCGGCACGCCGCTCTTCCCCCTCCTTGACGAGATCACGGAAAACGACATCTGCGTTCTTGAGCTTTCAAGCTTTCAATTGATGACGATGGATTCGCGCGCCTTCCGCTGTGCGATAACGAACATAACCCCCAACCATCTGAATTGGCATACGGGTATGGAGGAATACGCCGAGGCTAAATACCGTGTCTGCGGCAAAAACACATCACGTCTGGTACTCAACGCAAGGGACGGCTACTGCCGTGAGCTTGCAAACAGGGTCAGCACTCCGAAGGTCTTTTTCTCCGCTTATAAGGACGGCCCGGAAAGATCCGACGGGCAAAGCATTTTCCTGCGCGGTGACGATATCATCCTCTCGAACGGAAAGGCAGAGGAAGTTCTGCTTCGCGCATCCGATATCAAGATCCCCGGCGTGCATAATATCGAAAACTACATGACCGCCGCGGCACTGACCTACGATCTGATAGGAAAGGACACGCTTAAGACCGTTGCCCGTACCTTCGGCGGCGTTGCACACAGGCTTGAGCTTGTGCGCGAGAAAAACGGTGTAAAGTACTACAACAGCTCAATAGATTCAAGCCCCACGCGCACCATAGCCGCGCTTTCAACGTTTTCAAACAAGCCCACCCTGATCGTGGGCGGCCGTGGGAAGAAAACGCCGTATTATGAGCTTGCGCACGAGCTTTTCCTCCGTGCAGGTGCCGTCATTCTGACGGGCGAGACCGCAGACGAGGTAAGCGAAGCACTTGAAAGCGTTCGCTCCGAGCATCCCACCGCCGAGCTGAAAATATACCGCGAGGAGGATTTTGCGGAATGTGTAAGGCTTGCCGAGCGCATCACGCCGTCCGGAAGCGCTGTGCTTCTCTCCCCTGCGGCAACGTCATTTGACAAATTCAAGAACTTCGCCGAGCGCGGCGAGGTATTCAAAAGCATCGTAAATAATCTGTAAAGGAAGAAAATAAATGGAAAGAAAAATCGACTTGACGGAGCTTACTCTGAAGCTCTGCTCGCTGATGTCGATTACGGGACACACGAAGTACAGCCGCGAAAAGCTGCTCTCGATCGTGTCGCCCTACTTCGACGAAATCCGCGAGACCAAACTCGGAAACTACCACCTCATTCGCCGTTGCGGCAAAGAGGGCGCGCCCAAAATACTCGTTGATACGCATTTTGACGAGATCGGCATGATCGTCACGGATATCAAGGAGCAGGGCTTCCTCACCGTTACCAATATCGGCGGCGTTGATACGCGCATCCTTCAGGCAGGCGAGGTCATAATATACGGCGAGGGCAAAGAGATATACGGCGTTGTCGGATCCACACCTCCCCACCTCCAGAAGCCCGGCGACGCTAACAAGCTGCGTGAGATAACGGAGCTTCTCATCGATACCGGTTACTCAAAGGAAGAGCTTGAAAAATATGTTTCCGTCGGAACACCCGTCGGCTTCAGGCCGGTATACACCGGGCTTCGCGGCGGCAAGCTTGCAGGCAAGGCATTTGACGACAAGGCGTGCGCCGCTGCAGCCATTGCCGCACTTGCGGAAATTCCCTCGAAGGAGCTTTGGGGCGACGTTTACCTCCAGCTTTCAAACTACGAGGAAGCAGGTGGCTTCATGTCCGGCGCGGCAACCGGTGCTTACGAGATAAATCCCGTTTGCGCCATCGTGGCGGACGTTGACCTTGCCACCACACCCGATACCAAGAAAAGCGAGACGGTTCCGCTTGACGGCGGTGTTTCCCTCTCCCACGGTCCCATAACCGACAAAAAGCTGACCGCGCTTCTTGAAAAGCTCGCCGACGAGAAGGAGATAAAGCATCAGATGTCCGTCACCGGCGGCGGTACGGGAACAAACACCATGGTCATCAACCTCGTGCGCAACGGCATCCCCACCGTTGATATGGGTCTGCCCCTGCGCAGTATGCACAGCTCAAACGAGGTGCTTTCCATAGCGGATTCCGAAGCAATGCGCGATCTTATTGCGCTCTTCGTCACAAGCAAGGAGATCGAAAAGGAGGTATGCCCCAATGAGTGAAAATAAGCTTCTCGAAGGCCTTGAGCTTCTCCGTCATCTTTCCCTGACTTTCGGCCCGACAGGCTCCGAGGAAGCTGTTGCGGACGAGGTCGTCCGTCAGCTTGAGGGCACCGACACGGAGATCATCCGCGACCGCATGAACAATGTTTTTGCCGTGAAGCGCGCAAAGGCCCATCCCGTAAAAACCGTTATGCTCTCCGCGCATCTTGACGAGGTCGGCTTCATCATTAAGGAAATCGACGGCGAGGGCTACATCCGTTTCGGATGCCTCGGCGGCATCGACCCCAGAGTTCTCTGCGGCAAAAAGGTCACCTTCCGAGGAAAATGCGGCGACATAAGCGGTGTTATCGCATCAAAGGCTATACATCATCAAACTCCGGAGGAGCGTAAGACCGCCACGAAGGTAAACGACATGTACGTTGACATCGGCTCGTCCTCCAAGGAAGAGACAGAAAGCGTTCTCTCACGCGGCGACAGCGGAACATTTGATTCCGAATTCGTCATTTTCGGCGAAAACGATGCATACGCAAAATGCAAGGCTCTGGACGACCGCCTCGGCTGTGCCGTAATGATCGAAATTCTCCGCAAGCTCAAGGCAGAAGGTATCGAGCTTGATTTTGACCTCGTTTGCGCATTCACCGTGCGCGAGGAGATAGGAATTTCCGGCGCTCAGGCGGCTGCACACCGCTTCCGCCCGGACTACGCCATAGTCCTTGAAACCACCGCAATAGCAGACCTTCCCGACGTTCCCGAGAACTCGCGTGTCAGCGAGGTTGGCTCGGGCGGTGTAGTCTCGCTCATGGACCGCTCCACCATCTACAACCGCGATTTTGTTGACGGTGCCATGAAGATCGCGGAGGAACAGGGTATCCCGGCGCAGATCAAGAGATACGTTTCGGGCGGCAACGACGCCGGTCACATACACAAGTCGGCAGAGGGTTGCCGTGCGCTTGCCATTTCCGCGCCCACGCGCTATCTCCACTCCCCTGCGTGCGTGATCGCCATCCGCGATTTCGAGGCAATAAAGGCTCATGTTTACGCAATTCTCACATCCTATAATTTTTGATCTTTCGGAGGAAATATAAATGTATTCACTTATTAAAAAAGTCGTGTGCTGCCCCGGTGTCTCGGGATATGAAAAGCCCATCGCGGCTCTTCTTGAGAAGGAGATCGCGCCATACGTTGACGAAACCTACACGGATGCCCTGGGCAACCTCATTGCCGTAAAGTACGGTGATCTGCCCGACGGCGAACGCAAAAAGCTCCTTTATTGCGGTCATATGGACGAGATCGGCTTCATCGTTACCTTCATTGAGGATAACGGCTTCATCCGCATTGCCCCCATCGGCGGCATCAATTTCATTGCCGCCGCATTCACGCAGGTCTCTTTTGCCAACGGCGAAAAGGGTATCCTCGTTCCCGAGGCAGGCGTTAAGGGCGACGCCCTGACGGCGGACAAGTTCGTCGTTGACATCGGCGCTTCAAGCGCAAAGGAGGCAGGTCGTCGCGTAAAGATAGGCGACACGCTCGCCCTGACGCAGACACTTACGAAGCTCGGCACAAACCGGGCAGTCGGCAGACCCATCGATGACCGCGTTGCATGCGCCATCATGATAGAGGCGGCAAAGTCGCTCGCGACGAGATGTCCGCACGATGTGTACTATGTCTTCTCCGTCCAGGAGGAGGTCGGATGCCGCGGCGCAAGACCCGCCGGCTTCTCCATAGCTCCCGACGTTGCGCTTGCCTTTGACGTTACCGGCACGGGCGATGCTCAAGGCTCCAAGCCCATGGCAGTCAAGCTCGGCGGAGGCGCGGCAATTAAGATCAAGGACGGCTCCGTCATTTGTTCCGGCGAGGTGGTTGCAAAACTTCAAAAGCTTGCCAAGGAAAACAAGATCGCATATCAGAACGAGATCCTTCTCTACGGCGGAACGGACACAAGCGCCCTTCAGAGTGCCGGCGCCGGCGCTTATGCCGGATGCGTTTCCATCCCCTGCCGCTATATCCATTCCGGCACGGAAATGATCGACCTGCGAGATGTCAGAGCCTGCACAGATCTTGCAATAGCCTTTGCACTTGATCCCGAGCTTTAATGAATTCTTCCCCCATCGGAGTGTTTGATTCGGGAGTGGGCGGCATTGCGCTCCTGCGCGACCTTCGCCGCGTACTCCCGAACGAGGACTTCATATATTACGGCGACCGCGCCAACGCTCCCTACGGTGAAAAATCACACGCCGAGATACTGCGGCTCTCGAAAAACATCGTAAACGAGCTTCTGTCGCGCGGTGCAAAGGCGATAGTAGTCGCCTGCAATACGGCAACGGCGGTTGCCATCGAGCCGCTTCGTGCCGCATACCCCGACCTGCCCATCATTGGCATCGAACCTGCCGTCAAGCCGGCAAGAATGGCAGGCTGTAAGCGTGTACTCGTGCTTGCAACGCCCGTTACGGTGCGAGAAGGCAGATTTGCCGCGCTTTTGAAAGCAAATTCGGGTGAGGGCTGTGAATTTATCGGCGTTCCCTGCCCCCGGCTTGCTTATATGATCGAAAACGACAAGCCGAGCGACGAGATCGAGGAATATATGCGTTCCGTCTTTGCGCCCTACCGCGCCGACGGCTTCGACGGTATCGTTCTCGGCTGTACGCACTATCCCCTCGCCGTAAACGAGATAAAAAGTGCCGCCGGAACCGCAGTTTCCGTCTTTGACGGAGCAGACGGCACCGCGCGACACACCAAAGACTTGCTTGAGCGGCTCTCGCTTGATTCGTGGACGCGCAAGATAGGCACCGTCGAATTCATATGCAGCGACGGCACAGACTATCTTGAGCAATTTTACAATAAAATTACTAATAGGTAAACAAATGAATTTTTCGGATAAAACACTTGCACTCGCCGCGGAGGCAGAAGCTGCGCTTTCGGATATTTTTGCCGAAATCGACCGCGTTGCCTTCGTTGGCACTTCGCGCGTGCTTGACGCCTTCAGCGAGGAAAAGGTCAGCGACGCCTGCTTCGGCATAACCACCGGCTACGGCTACGACGACCGCGGCCGCGAGGTTCTTGACCGCGTCTGGAGCCGCGTTTTCGGCACCGAGGCGGCTCTCGTGCGCCACAATTTCGTAAACGGCACGCATGCCATTTCCACCGCCCTTTTCGGAATTCTCCGTCCGGGCGACACCATGCTCTCCGTTGCCGGCAAGCCCTACGACACCCTTGACGGCGTCATCGGCATTTCGGGCAAGACGGGCGACGGCTCGCTTGCCGATTTCGGGGTCAATTACGACCAAATCGAAATGACAGCCGAGGGCGGACTTGACGTCGCCGCCATCACAGAGCGCGTCAAGCGTGACCCGAGCATAAAAATGGTCTTTATTCAGCGCTCAAAGGGTTATCTCAACCGCCGCACTCTCTCGCCTGACGAGATAAGCGAGGTCTACGATGCGGTTCATGCGATACGCGAGGGCGTTTACGTCGTCGTTGACAACTGCTACGGCGAATTTACTGCGGAATACGAGCCGCGCGCCGACCTGCTCATCGGCTCCCTCATTAAAAATCCCGGCGGCGGAATGGCGCTGACGGGCGGTTACATCGCCGGAAGCGCTAGAGCTGTGGAGCTTGCTTCCTACCGCCTTACAACCGTCGGTACGGGAAGCGAGGTCGGAGCAACCCTCGGCCAGAACAGGAATATGTTCCAGGGTCTGTTTTACGCGCCCCACACCACGGCGGCGGCTCTCAAGACCGCGCATCTCGCCGCATACGTCTTTGAAAAGATGGGATACGAGACCTATCCCGTTTGGAGCGAGAAACGCCACGATATAATTCAAACCGTCATAACCCACGATCCCGATATCCTCTGCGCATTTTGCCGCGGAATTCAGGCAGGCTCGCCCGTTGACTCCTTCGTCACCCCCGAGCCTTGGGATATGCCCGGCTACTCCGACCCCGTCATCATGGCGGCAGGCGCGTTCGTTCAAGGCTCCTCGGTCGAGCTTTCGGCAGACGGTCCTCTCCGCCCGCCCTACACCGTATATTTCCAGGGCGGTCTGACCTACGAAAGCGGAAAGATCGGAATACTTACTGCCGCAGAAACGGTAGCAAACCATAAAAAGGATTAAATAAAATGAAAAAAACCATTTCCATCATCTGTCTTATTGCATCGCTCGTCCTCGTTCTCACGGCTTGCTCGAACAATGCAGGTGCGCCCGACGGCTTCCAGAACGTCGCAAGCGAGCGCGAATCCTTCTATCTCTACGTTCCCAACGGTTGGATATCCAACACCTCCGGCGGAACGGCATCGGCATACTACTCAACCGACGACAGATCCAATATGTCCTTCACCTGCCTCGTCATTGACCCCGATGAAATGGATGAGCTTGAGGAGTACAAGGCCGTCACCATCGCGGAGCTTGGCGAGATACTGAGCGGCTTTTCCGTCATCGAGCCGAGCACAGAAGAGGAAGCCGCCGAGCTGAAGATCGACGGCAGAGAAACCATTGTATTTGAGTACAAATGCACCCTTTCCGGCAAGACCTACCGCTACAAGCAGGCTGTCACAATGAAGGACGACTTCTTCTACATTTTTACCTACACAGCCCTTGAAGAAAATTACGACGCGCACCTCGCGGACGTTGATGCGACCATATCCAACATTAAGTTCAAATAATGATATATCTTGACAACAGCGCGACCACACGTCTTGCTCCGGAGGTGGGGGACGCTATGCTTGAGGTTTGGAGGGAGGTCGGCAACCCCTCATCTCTCCATGCCGCAGGGCAAAATGCAAAGAAAAAGCTCGAGGGGGCGCGCTCGTCGCTCATATCTTCTGCCGGATTGCGCTCCTCGGATTGGTATGCGGTTTTCTGCGCGTCGGGAAGCGAGGCAAACAACCTTGCCATTCTCGGAACGGCGCACGACAAACGCCATCTTGATTCGCGCCGCGTGCTGATCACTGACTCGGAGCATGCTTCCGTCGCAAATACCGCAAACGCCCTTGCAGAGCGCGGATTTGAGATTGTCACCATTCCCACAAGGGGCGGCAGACTTGATCTTGAAGTGCTTGAACGTCAAGCTCGCCTCGGCGTTTGCCTTGTCTCCTTTATGCTCGTCAACAACGAAACGGGAGCGATTTACGACCTTGCGCGCGCCGCAGAGATAGTCAAATCGTGCGCTCCCGGTGCGCTCGTTCATTGCGACGCCGTTCAGGGCTTCATGCGCATTCCACTCCCCGATGTCAAAAATATCGACCTCATAAGCGCCAGCGCACATAAGATCCACGGACCAAGCGGTGTCGGAGTGCTGTTTTTGCGCCGCGACCTGCTAAAAAAGCGTGCGATCTGCCCCGTCATTCTCGGCGGAGGTCAGGAGGATGGTCTGCGCTCCGGCACGGAAAACCTCGCAGGTGCCGTAGGATTTGCAAAGGCGGCAGAGCTGCTGGAACCGGAAATGGACGAAAACGCGGAGCATTTACTCGATGTGTCAAGCTATGCAATCGAAAAGGTGCGCGCCGCAGGCGCATCGGTCAATCTGCCCGAGAATCGCGCTCCGCACATCCTCAGTATCACCCTTCCCCGTATCAAGAGCCAAACCATGCTCAACCTGCTCTCCGCAGGCGGAGTTTGCGTTTCAAGCGGCTCGGCATGCTCGTCAAACGCAAAGAACCGCCACGTCAGTTCGGCGCTGACTTCGTTCGGGCTTACCGAAGCCGAGGCGGACTGCACCGTTCGAATCAGCCTATGCAAGCACAATACTCGTGCGGATATTGATAAATTTGCCGAGCTTCTTACCGACGGCATAAAAAAACTTGTCAGAATAAGGAGATAGAATATGAGCTACGTAACCACACGCGATATGCTTCTCGCGGCACAAAGGGGCGGTTATGCCGTCGGCGCTTTCAACTTTGAGAATATGGAAATGGCGCAGGCGATCATTGCCGCCGCAGAACAGCTGCGTGCGCCCGTCATCCTCCAGACCACCCCATCCACGGTTAAATACGCTTCCCCCGTGCTGTTTGCCGCCATCGTCAAAACGCTCGCGGGGAAAGCAACCGTTCCCGTCGCCCTCCACCTCGACCACGGCTCCTCCCCGGAGCTTTGCGAAAATGCCGCGGCGTCAGGCTATTCATCCGTCATGTTTGACGGTTCGGGCGAAGAATTTGAGAAAAACATCGAGTTGACCGCAAAAGCCGTAACGATCGCAAACAAATTCGGCATTCCCACCGAAGCGGAGCTTGGCAAGGTCGGAGGCAAGGAGGACGACCACGAGGCAAATGCCGACAACGGCACCAACCCCGACGACGCCGTCCGATTCGTAAAGGAAACGGGCATCTCCTCTCTTGCGGTTGCCATCGGCACGGCGCACGGCTTCTACGTCGGCACGCCCGTGCTTGACGTTGAGCGCCTTATCGCAATCCGCAAAAAACTTGAAGCCAACGGCTGCAGCGTTCCCCTCGTTCTGCACGGTGCTTCGGGTCTTTCGCCGGAGGCGGTTCGCTCGTGCATAGAGGAGGGCATCTGCAAGGTCAATTTTGCAACGGAGCTTCGGGTCGCCTACACCGCGGCCGTTCGCGAAACTCTGGCATCCGACGAAAAGATATACGACCCCAAAAAGTATGGCAATGCGGCAAGAAACGCCGTCATAGATGCCGTCAAGCAGAGAATTCTTGTTTGCGGCGCAAATGAAAAAGCGAACTGATTATTAATTATTATACATAAGGAGAATAAGACAATGAACAACGAAACAATGAAGGCTTGCGTGCTCCACGCCGTTGGAGACCTCAGATACGAGGACGTGTCAAAGCCCGTACCCGGCAAAGGAGAGGTGCTCCTTAAGGTGCGTGCCGCAGGCGTTTGCGGCTCGGATATCCCGAGAGTTTTTGAAAAGGGAACATACCACTTCCCCACGATTCCCGGCCATGAATTTGCGGGCGAAATAGTCGAGGCCGAGGACAAGACTCTTATCGGCCGCCGCGCAGCCGTATTCCCCCTGCTTCCCTGCCGCAAATGTGCTCCCTGCCAAATAGGTGAATTTGCCAACTGCGAAAACTACGATTACTACGGCTCGCGCCGCGACGGTGCTTTTGCCGAATATCTTGCAGTTGACGTGCGCAACCTCATACTCGTCCCCGATGACCTCAGCTTTGCTTGCGCATCGCTCGTTGAGCCGGGCGCGGTGGCTCGCGCCGCCGTCCGCCGTCTTGAGGTCAAGCTCGGTGACACCGTCGTCATCTGGGGTGCAGGACCCATAGGCATCATTGCCGCCGCGTGGGCAAGGAAGGCAGGAGCAGGCATCGTTCGCGTTGTGGATATCAGCGAGGAAAAGCTGGCTTTCGCGAGAAAATTCGGCTTTGAAGCATACGACCGCGAGCGCGACGGTCTTTGCGACTGTGCGATTGAAGGCACGGGTGCTCCGCAGGCACTTTGCACGCTCATCACCTCGATGAAGTCACACGGCCGCGTGGTCCTCATGGGCAACCCGGCAAGGGACATGACTATCACGCAGAGCGTTTATTCTCAGATACTCCGCCGTGAGATCACTCTGCGCGGCACTTGGAATTCCTCCTACAATCAGCAGATCAACGACTGGGAAGCTACAGCCAAGGCAATGGCGGACGGCGACCTTCTCGACTACGAAGCACTCATCACCCACCGCTATCCTCTTGAGCGCTGCCCCGAAGCACTTGAAATGATGCGCGGCAGAAAAGAATTCTACACCAAAGTTACCATTATTATGGACTAAGGAGGCTTCAAATGAGCGAACTTAACGTTAAGACCTCGGCTATGCGCCGAATCGATCATGAAACCGACCTCTGCATAGTCGGCGGCGGTCTGACAGGCCTTTGCGCCGCTATTGCGGCGGCTCGCGAGGGCATAAAGGTAGTCCTCATCCAGGACAGACCCGTTCTCGGCGGCAACGCATCGAGCGAGATCAGAATGTGGGTGCGTGGAGCACACGGTCTTTGCAACCGTGAGACCGGCATCATTTCCGAGCTTGAAGAGGAAAACATCTATGTCAACCCCACCCTCATCCCCACCTCCTTTGATGCCGTTCTCTGGTCAAAGGTGAAGGCGGAAAAGAACATAACCCTCTTGCTCAACTGCACCTGCTGTGATGCCGAGCGCGAGGAAAAGAACGGGGTCTCGCACATCACGTCAGTGACCGCTTGGCAGATGACCACCTACACATGGCATACCGTCAAGGCCTCCTACTTTGCTGACTGCTCCGGCGACTCCATCCTCGCTCCCCTTTCGGGCGCAAAGTGGCGCGTCGGCCGCGAGGCGGCTTCGGAGTACAACGAGGCAATGGGCAAGGAAGTGGCGGACAAAAAGACCATGGGCATGTCCTGCCTGATTCAGGCTCGAGAGACCGATCATGCCGTTCCCTTCACCGCCCCCGAATGGGCATATATATTCAAAACGGATGAAGATTTCAACTACAATATGAAGCAAACGAAGCAGGCAGACGTTTCAAGCGGCATATCCGGCGTCAAGATCGAGAACGTGACCTATCTCACACGCCCCCACAAGCTGGGAACGAGCGAAACGAATTTCTGGTGGATCGAGCTTGGCGGCGAAAACGACAGCATACACGATGCCGAAGAAATGCGCGACGAGCTTTTGAAGGTCGCATACGGCATTTGGGATCACATCAAGAACCGCGGCGACCACGGCGCGGACAACTGGGAGCTTGAATGGGTTGGCTGTCTGCCCGGCAAGCGCGAATCAAGGCGCTACATAGGCGCTTATGTCCTCACCGAAAACGACGTTGAGGCAGGCGGAAAATTCGACGATATCATTGCTTTCGGCGGCTGGCCTATGGACGACCACAATCCTGCCGGCTTCCGCTCCTATCTCACCGCAAATCCCCCCTCAAAGCTCTACCCCGCGCCCTCGCCCTACGGCATCCCCTACCGCGTTCTCTATTCTCACGAGGTCGATAACCTCTTCTTTGCAGGCAGAAACATCAGCGCGACCCACGCCGCAATGAGCTCAACTCGCGTTATGGCGACCTGCTCCCTGCTCGGCCAGGCAATGGGAACGGCAGCCTCCATCTGCGTAAACGACGGCCTCACGCCCGACGGCGTTTACACTCAAAAGATCCGCGTGCTTCAAGATAAGCTCCGCGATGCCGGATGTTATCTACCCGGCACCGTCCGCGAAATTCCCGAACTGACGAAAAAGGCAAAGATCAACCTTTCCGAGAGCGACCGCGCCATTCTTTTGAACGGCATCGAGCGCCCCGACGAGGCGGACACCGTAAACTACATTGAGCTTGATGTCGGAGCATCTCTCACCTTTGAGTTTGACGGCGAGGAGGAGATCTCCGAGCTTCGTCTGTACTTCGACCCCGATTTCTCGCGCATGTCGATAAGTCCGAACAGAAAAATGCGCGTGTTTGCGCAAAAGCTCAACACGGGAAAGGATTTTGTTCCCGTTAAGGTTGCCAACACACTGGTTAAATCCTTCCGCGTGCTTGCCGACGGAGAGGAGATCTTCGCGGAAACCAACAACCGCAATTCCCTGCGCCGGATTCCCCTCAAAGTCAAGGCTAAGAAGCTTGAAATCGTCTTTGACGAAACCGGAGGCATCGACAAGGTTCACCTGTTCTCGGCGGATATTAAATAAAATAGGAAAAAATGCAGTGCTGCCCAATGGCCGCACTGCATTTTCAATAAGTTTGGAATTATCGGATATTACTTCCTATAATATACATAGTATGCGATTATGGTACGTTCCTCGCCGCCGTGTTCGATGTCGGGGCCTATGAGAACTACGCCGTCCTTTGAAAGCAGCTCGCTCGCGCGAAGCTCGTCGATCTTGCAACGGAAAAGGATGTCCGCAGATGCAAAAACGATGAATTCGTCATCACGAATAGCAAGACTTCCCTTGCGACCGATGACCTCGTCAACGTTGTTTCGGCGTTCGGTGACGTATTTGATATACTGCCCGGCAAGCCTCTCGGCCATTTCGCGGCGAAAGCGAACGCTGTTCGGGTCCTTTGGCTTGGTCCAATGCCCGATAACCTTATTCCAAAAGCCCATTTTTCACATCACCTTTCATTTTCACTATAAGGAAGCTGCCCGGCTTGAGCGTGGGATTGCCGACCACTCTGCGGTTTGTATAGAGGTTAATTCCCCCTGCGGCGCGCAATTTTATGGGAGCATCTCCCAGATTGACCGCAACAAGGATATGCCCCTCCGCATTTTTCTTGTATCTTACGAACTCAAAAAATCCGCCCTCGGCGCGAGTTATGCAAAAATCACCGCCGGCGAATACATCCTCTGTGCGGCGTATTGCACCGAGCTTTTTATAATGCTCGTTTATCTCGCCGTCAATGCTCTGCCACGGGAATGGATAGCGGCAGAATGGGTCGCTCATGCCCTCCATTCCCGCCTCGTCGCCATAGTAGATGCAGGGAAAGCCAAACAGGGTGAACTGCAACACAGAGATCATTTTCAGCAACCCGATACCCTTTTCTCTTTCGGTGGCATCAAGACGCAGTTTAGCTCTGACCTCTCCGGAAGCATACGCATTGTCGCGCACCTTCTGCGGATTTCCGAGGACAGTCAGCACTCTTTCCGTGTCGTGCGTGCCGATGATGTTCATCAGACTCGCCGAAACCTCCGGCGGATATGACGAATAAAGCTCGGTCAGAGCATCGGCAAGAGCTTTGGCGTCGCCATGCTCCGCGTAATGGAGAAGTGCGGCGCGCAAGGGATAATTCATGACGCTGTCAAGCTGTGCGCCGCGGAAATAGGAGCGCCGCTTGCCGTAGGCAATCTTATCGGATGCGTTTTCCCAAACCTCGCCGATCAAAATACTGTCGTTTTTGATGCTGTGGATGCGCTCGCGAAGCTCCTCAAGGAAGCGGTCGGGCAATTCGTCGGCAACGTCAAGCCGCCAGCCGTCGATTCCCTCAAGCATATAATGCTCCGCAACGCCACCCCTGCCCGTGAAGAACTCGCGGCAGTCATCAACGAGAGTGTTGAGTCTTGGAAGTATCCTGATTCCCCACCAGCAGGTATACGGTGCTTCTCCCTCTCGCTCCGGCGCATGGAAATCATACCAGGAGTGGTATGGCGAGCGCTCGTCCGAGGCAGGAATGCCGTAGCGGCCGAATTCGTCAAAATATCGGCTGTCGCTTCCCGTGTGGTTGAAAACGCCGTCAAGTATGACCCTGATCCCCCGTCTATGCGCGGCTTCAAGCAAAGCCCGGAACGCAGGCTCACCGCCAAACCCATCGTCTATTTTGAGGTAATCCGAGGTATCGTACTTATGATTGCTTGCCGCCTCAAAAACGGGCGAGAGATAGAGGATGCTGACGCCAAGCTCCTCAAGATAATCGAGCTTTTCGATTATTCCCCAAAGATTTCCGCCGAAAAAGTGATTGTTTTTGACATCGGCGCCGCGGTATTGTGCATATTGCGGCACGCCGCTCTCCCAATCCTCGTCGAAAATGACATCATCACGGTACTTGACTTCTCCCTCGCCGCGCGCAAAGCGGTCAAGGAAGATATGGTACATGATGCCCTCGCCGAGCCAATCCGGAACATGGAAGTCCTCGCGGTAGACCGTCAGGCGGAACTCGCGCCAATTTTCACGCACAAGCGCAAAATTTACGTTATCCCGGGTGCTTGCAACAAGCTTGTCCCTGCCCCTGCGGAAAACGTAGGTATAGTAAAAAAGCCCCGATGCCGACTCTCCGCAAAGCGCGGCGGTGTCGAGGCTCAGCCTATATTCATCTTCATCGTTAACATAATCGGTGGAATAGTATTCAAATTCATGCTCATGCGCCATGCCGTCGGCATTTTCATCGGCAGGGGCAAGAGTATCTCTGCGGATGCAAAGAACCATCGAGGTAACGCCCAAAACGCGCGGAACGTGAACGGTAATGTCAACGACCTCACCGTATCGAAACGCGCCGAGGGCGCTTGCATCCCCTGCCCCGACCGATTTTTCGATACGGGGCACAGGGGACATATTATTTTGCATAAATCTTGCAAGCATTTCTTAGTTCTTGACCACGGGTTTGATGTTCCAGATGTTATCTGCGTACTCTTTGACAGCGCGGTCTGCGGCGAAGAAGCCGCCCTTTGCGATATTGATGAGCGAACGGCGAGTCCAATCCTCGCGGTTCAAGTAATCCTTATACATTTGCTCATGTGCCTGGCAATAGGAATCAAAGTCGGCAAGGCACATATAGGGGTCAGCAACTCCGTGACCTGCAAGGAGATAGGAGGCAATGTCCGAGAAGGATTCGCCGTCAAATCCGACGCTCAGGCGGTCAACGATGCGGCGCAGCTTCTCATTTCTTGCATAGTAGAGCGCGGAATTGTAGCCGGCCAGCCAGAGGTCATCGACCTCGCTTGCAGTAAGGCCGAAGATATAAATGTTATCCATTCCCACGGCAGCCGCCATTTCGACGTTTGCGCCGTCAAGTGTGCCGATGGTGAGCGCACCGTTGAGCATGAGCTTCATGCACCCCGTACCGCTCGCCTCTTTGCCTGCGAGGGATATCTGCTGGCTGATCTCAGCCGCAGGGATAAGACATTCGGCCGCGCTGACGTTGTAATCCTCAAGGAAGAGGATGCGCAGCTTTTCTCTTGCAACGGGATTGCTTTCGATCTCGGCGGAAAGCTTGCATATGAGCTGGATGATGCGCTTTGCCATCTGATAGCCGGGAGCAGCCTTTGCGCCGAAGATATAGGTGCGGTGATAGATATCTACGTTCGGATCGTCGCAAATATCAAGGTAAAGGCCGATGATATTGAGAACGTTCAAAAGCTGGCGCTTATACTCGTGCAGGCGCTTGATCTGAACGTCGAAAACGGAATGGGTGTCAAGCGACTTGCCCGTCCTCTGCTCAACGAACTTCGAGAACGCGATCTTGTTATCATGCTTGATGGCGCGCAAGCGTTCAAGAACGGCCGCGTCATTCTCATATTTCATGAGATTTTCAAGCTCTACGGGGTTCTTGCGGTAGCCGGTACCGATGGTGTCATCGAGCAGTCCGGCAAGTCCGGGCGAGGAATAGCACATCCAGCGGCGATGCGCGATACCGTTGGTAACGTTGGTAAAGCGCTCGGGATACATGTGATAGAAATCCTTGAAAACGGTATCAACAAGGATCTGCGAGTGGAGCTTGGAAACGCCGTTGATATGGTGCGAGCCGACAACGGCAAGGTTCGCCATTCTGACGGTACCGTTGCAGAGAATGCTCATATTGGTGATGCGATTCCAGTTTCCGGGGAACTTCTCCCAAGCCTCGTGGCAGAAGCGCTCGTTGATTTCCTTAATGATCATATAGATGCGAGGCAGACGGAAGCTGAAAAGGCTTTCGTTCCAGGTTTCAAGCGCCTCGGGCATGACCGTATGATTCGTATAAGACATGGTGCGAATGGTGATGCTCCATGCCTCCTCCCATGAGAAGCAATAATCGTCGATGAGGATTCTCATAAGCTCCGGAATGCAGAGCGCAGGGTGGGTATCGTTGATGTGGATGGCCACCTTGTCTGCAAGATTATGAAGAGTACCGTAAACAGCCATATGGTCGCGGATGATGCTCTGCACGGATGCCGAAACGAGGAAGTACTGCTGTGTCAGGCGCAAAAGCTTACCCTCGGTGTGATTATCCGACGGATAGAGCACCTTTGAAATGATCTCCGCGGAGTTGCTCTCCTCGACCGCACGGGTGTACTGACCCTGCGTGAAAAGACCCATATTAAAGGTACGGGGATCACGCGCCTTCCAAAGACGCAGGCGGTTGACGGCTTCGCTGTCGCCGCCCGAGATCATCATGTCGTAAGGAACGGCTTCAACATTCTCGGTGTCCTCATAAGATATCTCAAGCTTGTTGTTCTTCCATTCCTCGTGTACCTTGCCGCCCAGGCGGACGGTGAACACGCGGTCGGTTCTCGGAACGAGCCAGACCTCGCCTCCGGGGAGCCAGTCGTCGGGCAGCTCGATCTGCAGGCCGTCAATTATCTTCTGCTTAAATAAGCCGTACTCATAACAAATGGAAAATCCGCTTGCAGGGTAATCAAGCGAGGTCAGCGAGTCCATGAAGCACGCGGCAAGTCTGCCGAGGCCCCCGTTTCCAAGTCCCGCATCAGGCTCACATTCATAAAGATCGTCAAGGCCGAAGCCCATGCCTTCAAGTGCCTTTTGATAGGACTCGCGCAGGCCGAGATTGCAGAGATTGGTCTTGAGCGAGCGGCCGAGCAGGAACTCCATGCACATATAATAAACGCGCTTTCCCTCCTGCTTATTGGTCTCCTTTTTGAAATCGGCGCGCTTCTCGGCGAGAATGTCCTTAACCGTTTGTGCGACTGCCTTGTACATCTGTTCTCTCGACGCCTCGGCGGGTGTGGTGCCGAAAAGCCTTGAGAGCTTTTGTTCGATATTGTTTTTAACTTCCTTTGCGTTTGGGTTGAAATTCACTTTAAAAATCCTCCGGTAATATGCTCCTATAATCACAGCAGATCGTAGAGTGTGATGTATTTATCTGCCGAGGCCGCCCATGAGAAATCAACTGTCATGATCTTTTCGACAAGCTTTTTGCGTTTGTCCACGTCCTTCCAAAGCGCGGCGGCGGCAACCGTGCGCTCGTAAAGCTCACCTGCGGTGTAGCCCGCAAAGGTAAAGCCGTTTCCGTGCATTATGCCCTCTCCGTCCTCCCAATATGGCAGAATTGAGTCGGCAAGACCACCCGTTTCACGGACTACGGGTATCGCGCCGTAGCGCGATGCGATCATCTGCGAAAGACCGCAAGGCTCGCTCTTTGAGGGCATCATGAAGATGTCCGCGGCGGCATAGATGCGGCGTGAGAGATCGCGATCGTACGCGATGAGTGCGCGAACGCTTTGGGGGCGCTCGGCCTCAAGCTGACGGAAAAACTCCTCGTACCTTGCCTCGCCCTTGCCCAGAACGACGAGCTGTGCGCCCGTAGCGTCAAGGATACCGCGTATTGCCTCGGCAACGATGTCAAGCCCCTTGTGCGAAGCCAAACGGGTGATAAGAGCAATCACGGGAACGCTCTTGTCGTCCGCGAGACCAAGGTCGGCTCGAAGCGCGGAACGGCAAGCCTCCTTGCCACCCCGCCTCTTGGGACTGTAATGCTTGGCAAGGACGGGGTCCTTCCAGGGATTGTAGTAGGAATAATCAATTCCGTTGAGTATTCCCGAGACCTTATGGGCTTGCTTGCGCAGGATGTGGTAAAGCCCGTGCGAATACTCCGGCGACATTATCTCGTCCGCGTATCTGGGGCTTACGGTAGTCACGGCTTCGGCGCACTCTATGGCACCCTTCATCAGATTGATACAGCCGTCATACTCAACCACGGCGCGGTCGCTTTCCGACAGTGCAAAAACGTCGCCGAGTATGTAGAAATCGTATTTGCCCTGATATTCAATGTTGTGAATGGTGAAGATACGGTGAATTTTCGCATACCTTTCATCCGTGGAATACTTGCACTTAAGGTAGATGACCGAAAGCGCGGCCTGCCAATCGTGGGCGTGCAGGATATCCGGGAAGAAGCCGATATGCGGAAGCATCTCAAGCACCGCGGTGCAGAAATAGGCGTATCTTTCGCCGTCGTCGAACTGACCGTAAAGGCTGCCCCGCTTGAAATAATACTCATTGTCAATGAAGTAGTAGGTCACCTTATCCTTTAAGAGGCTGTACACGCCGACGTACTGACGGCGCCATGCCAGATAAGCGGAAAATTCGGCTTCCTTCTTCATCTCGGCGCGGTATTTATCGCCGACTGCGGAATAAAGCGGCATTACCACTCTGACGTCGATCCCCTTGGCTGCCAAAGCCGTGGGAAGCGAGCCGAGGACGTCGCCCAAACCGCCCGTAGCCGCAAAAGGCATTACCTCCGCGCCTACGAAAAGAATGCTTTTCTTCATTTTCTATTATCTCCGTTTTGTGTTATCATATAGCCGATTGAAAAAATAAACATTTTTCATAAAATCCGTTTTTCGGTGGCTTGCCGACGGAAAAACAGTCTTACGAGTGGCTGTTATACCATCACGCCTTTTCCGATATAGAAAGGCATGGATTCGTGACCCGAAAGATTGCGGTTGTCGCGAATGACGGCATTCTTATCGGTAATCACGCAGTTGAGGTTGGCGTTGCCTCCGATATATGTATCCTGTAGAAGTATCGAATTGCGAACGACCGTTCCCTTTCCGACCTTGACACCTCTGAATACCACGCAGTTTTCAATCTCACCCTCAATAAC
>JBJDZD010000145.1:0-4909 GCA_051867815.1 Eubacteriales bacterium
GGGGAGACCGTATTCAAGGGCGGTGATGTAGTCGTAGTCCACCTGTGCCTTACATTCGGGGTCCTGCGCCTTGCGCTCTGCGACCTGGCGCTCAAAGCGGTCGCGCTGGTCGATCGGGTCGTTAAGCTCGGAAAAGGCGTTGCCGAATTCGGTGGCGTTGATGAAGTACTCAAAGCGCTCGGTGAATGCAGGGTTCTCCGGCTTTCTCTTTGCAAGAGGGCTGTTCTCTACGGGATAGTCGTAAATAAACGTGGGCTGGATGAGGTTTTCCTCGACGAAGGCATCGAAGAACTCGACCAGAATCGCGCCCTTGGTCTTGACCGCCGGAAGCTCCACATGCTTTTCCTTTGCGATGGCAATGGCTTCCTCGTCGGTGGAGATTGCGGCAAAATCAACGCCGGAATACTTTTTGACAGCCTCTACCATTGTCATTCTCTCCCAATGGGAAAGGTCGATCTCGTTGCCCTGATAATTTACGGTAAGGGTGCCGCAAACATTCATGGCGACTGTCTTCATCATCTCCTCAACGAGGTCCATCATACCGTGATAGTCGGTGTACGCCTGATAAAGCTCTATGGATGTAAACTCGGGATTGTGCTTGGTGTCCATACCCTCGTTGCGGAAGATGCGTCCGACCTCGTAGACCTTGTCCATACCGCCGACGATAAGGCGCTTAAGGTAAAGCTCGGTCTCTATGCGTAGCACCATGTCCATATCAAGGGTGTTATGGTGCGTAAGGAAGGGGCGAGCGGATGCACCTATCTCAAAAGGGGTGAGGATGGGGGTATCGACTTCAAGGAAGCCCTTGGAATCGAGGAAGGCGCGAAGCTCGCGCATGATCATACTGCGCTTTACGAAGGTATCCTTGACCTCGGGATTGACAATGAGGTCGAGGTATCTCTGGCGGTATCTCGTATCGGTATCCTTAAGTCCGTGGAATTTCTCGGGGAGAGGAAGAAGGGACTTGGAAAGGAGGGTGAGCTTCTGCGCGTGAACGGATATCTCTCCGCGACGTGTCAGGAAAACAAATCCCTCGACGCCGATGATGTCTCCGATATCCCATTTACGGTACTCGGCAAAGCTCTCCTCGCCGATGTCGTTGATGCGGATGTAGCACTGTATTCTTCCCTTGCCGTCCGCAAGGTCAATGAAGTTTGCCTTGCCCATATCGCGACGGCTCATTATACGGCCGGCGATCCTGACGGTCTTTTCGTTATAATCGTCAAAATTTGCCTTGATATCCGCGGAATACGCATCGGTATCAAACTTCATGATCTCAAAGGGATTCTTGCCCGATTCGATCAGAGCGGCAAGCTTTGCGCGCCTGTTTTCTATCTCCGAGGAAAGAGAGACCTCGTCGTTCTCTATGGGTTCGTTGTTAATAATGTCGGCCATTATAACAGTCCTTTCTTATTTCTTGGTTCTTACGACCTTAAGGATCTCAAGCTCGAAGCTGCCGGTGGGTGCTTCAACCGTTACCGTTGCGCCTGCCTTTTTACCTACAAGCGCGTGGCCTATGGGGGACATATCCGAAATCTTGAACTCCGCAGGGGAAACCTCGTTTGAACCGACGATCACGTACGTAACCTCCATGTCGTCGGCTTTGTCGTAAACGGTAACGGTGGAGCCGACGGAAACGATCGTGCTGTCGATCTGCGTTTCGTCGATGATGACGGCGTTCTGAAGCTTATCTTCAAGCTCTGTGATACGCGCTTCAACTTTCGCCTGTTCCGTTCTTGCCTCATCGTACTCGGCGTTCTCGGAGAGGTCTCCGAAGCCGCGTGCTACCTCGATATCGTGAATGACTTCCGCGCGGCGTGTATTTTTCAGATAATCAAGCTCGGCTACAAGCTCATTGTAACCTTCCTGGGTGTAGTAAATAGGTTTGGTTGCCATGATGTTTTTCTCCCTTATTTCTTGATCAGAGCGATAGCTGCCTGTAGCTGATTATCCTCTTGATCGGTGATTTTATAAATGTTTTTGTTTGCAAGTGATTCATCAAGCTCGACCTCGAGGTCGGGGGTGATACCGATGCCGTCGTATCCTTCGGAGATGGGGGGGAAGTACTTTTTTGTGGTCATTTTGACCGCACCGTCAAAGCCGAAGTATTCCAGGCTGAATATGGACTGCATGCTTCCCTTTCCGTAGGTCAGCGTGCCGACGACCTCGGAAATTTCATAGTCCATGAGCGCGCAGGTGAACAGCTCGGCTGCGGACGCCGTACTGCCGTTTGCAAGAACCGCGGATTTGCCCATTACCTTATCGCGATACTTTGCAATATCGGATTTATCTACGTTGCACGCGGAATAGGGGGATGACGGAGCGTATTTGACTTGCTTAACCTTCGTTATCTCCTCGTTGCCTGCTCGATCCTTGGTTTTGATCAGCACGTCGCCCTCTTCGAGCATATAGCTTAATACCGCCGTGATGGAAGCAAGGTCGCCGCCGCCGTTATAGCGAACGTCAAACACGAAATATTCGCATCCGGAAGCAATAAGCGAATCCATCGCATCGCAGAACTGCGATGGGGTGGTGAGATTGAACTCCGCAAGCCTGACGATGCCAACCTTGGCATCAGTCTCGCAAACGTGATAGGTCACTGACTCCGCGGTAAAGCTCTTGCGCATTATCGAGAACTCGACAAGCTCCGAATAATTCTCACCGCGAGCCACGGTGAACTCGCACAGCGTATCCTTCGGGCCTTGGAGCTTTGCAAGAGCGGCGTAATAGCCCAGCTCCGCAACGGATTCCTTATTCTCGCCCGAGCCTACGTAAACAATTATATCGCCCGGCTGAACGCCTGCTTCAAGCGCAGGAGAATTGCGGTAGACCGAAATTATCTCTATTGCCTTCAGCTCGGCATTTTCGATAATTGAAACGCCGATGCCCTGCGTCTCGCCCTGATTCTGTGCCGTCATTTGAGCATACTGCTCGGCGTCGTAATAATCGGCGTATTTATCACCTATCGCGGTATACATGCCGGAAAGGAGCGCGCGACAAAGCACTTCCTCGTCTATCTCATAATAAGAATAGGTCTTAAAGAGATTGATGATAGTTTCAAACTTGTCACCGACGGAGCTTGTGCTGTTGTCGATGATGGGATTATAGTCGTCACGTAAAAGTGAATCGACGATGGCGCAGGATGACATGGACGTCAGCAGTATTGCGCCTATGAGTATCAGTATAAAAGTGGATAATGATATTTTTCTTTTCATGATTCGTTATAATTATGGTTTGGTGACATATTTGAGAGGATCGACCTTCTGGCCGTTGACTCTTACCTCAAAGTGAAGGTGATTTCCGGTGCTCGTTCCCGTCGAGCCGACCAAAGCAATAACCTGACCCTGATCTACGGTCTGGCCGGCTTTCACCTTAAGCATGGAACAGTGAGCATAAAGGGTCTGATATCCGCCGCCGTGGTCGATGAGGACGTAGTATCCGTATGATGTATGATAGGTTGCGATAAGTACTCTGCCTGCCTTGGATGCGTATATCTCCGTTCCGTAATATGCAGGCATATCTATTCCGTAATGGAATTTATTGTAATACCCCAGTTCGTCAATCGTTCTGTATCCGTACCCATAGCTGATATACTTCCAAGAGGGCGAAAGCGGCCACAGGTAGGACTGCTTGCGGATTGCTTCTTCAAGAGCTTCCTGCTTTTTGCGCTCCTCCTCAAGCTCCTTTTCAACAGCCAACTGATAGCGACGGTCGTTCTCCGCTTTGATTGCCGCTGCAACCTGAGCTTCGAAATCGGCGTTCAGAAGCGCCGCCAGATCCTCGTATTTGCCTTGTTCGCCGATCAGTTTTTCGATCTCTGCTTCAATCTCGGCAAATTCGGCCTCATTTTGCTTTTTCCACTCCTCTATCTCCGCCTGCTTGGCTTCAATATCGAGAATGGCCTTTTCCTGCTCCTCGGTTTTTGCGATGAGGTCGGTGCGCTTGGCATCAAGCTCCGACTTTTGATCATCGATCTTGACCATAAGCTTATCACTGTATCTTATGAGGCTGCTTACCCTGTCTATTCTTGCCAAAAGATCGGAAAAACTTTCGGCACCGAGAATGATTTCAATATAATTTGCATTTCCTGCCTCGTACGTCATGCGAAGAAGGTCGAGGAAGGTATCGTACGCTTCGTCATACTCAAGCTGAAGCTCGGCAATTTCCTTGCCCGTCTTCTCGATCTCGCCTTCATAGAAAAGCTTTGCCGCCTCAAGATTTTTAAGCTGATCGCGGTAAACCGCCTCGGCGGTCTGGTACAGCCGGCGCTTTTCAGCAGCACTTGCCTGGAGTGAGGACGCTTTATTCAAATTGTCCTTGATTTCCTCGAGCAACCTGTCGTACTCGGCACTCTGCTGACGCATTGCCTCAAGGTCTTCGGTCTTGATATCGTCATAGTCAGCCTTGTCATATGTAACGCCACTTACTGCGACGGGGAATGCCGTCACCAGCATAACGACGGTAATGACTAAGGTTAAAATGCGAAACACTTTAGTTACGTTCATTTTCATGGTATTTCCTAATTGCTGAGATTCTTGTGAAGTGAGACGATACTTGCAACAACACCCGTTACTATGCCGAGGATCAAGAATGTTGCAAGAAGCTCTGCCTGCATATCCGAATAGGGGATGAGCGTAAACATGGCGGAAAGCTGGGAGGTGCCTCCCTCTGCGGCTCTGACGACATAGTTATATAATCCCATATCGGCAAAGAAAGCGATCATCGCGGAGAGAAAGCCTATAGTAACGCCCTCAATCACGAAGGGGGCTATGATATAACCCTTGGTTGCGCCAATAAAGCGCATGATGCTGATCTCGGTGCGTCTGCCGTGAACGGCAAGCTTGACGGTGTTGAAGATAACGAAGACGCTGACCGCCAAAAGGAGCGCAAAGAACCAAACGAACACGAA
>JBJDZD010000146.1:0-4901 GCA_051867815.1 Eubacteriales bacterium
CTTTAAAGCAAGATATTAGTAAGTTTATGAGTCACTCATAAATTTCATAGTAATAGCAAAACATAATTGAAAGCATTTATTTTCGTATATTACCGAAGCGGTGACCGCAGCAAGCAAGCATCCCAAAAGCTTGTTAAGCTCGGATATACGAATGTCGTAGAGTTCGGTGGCATCAATGATTGGAAAGGTGAGATAGAAAAGTGATAACATCACGGAAGAAGCCCAAGAATCGTGGTATACTTTAGGCGTAAACAAAACAAGGAGGACATAAAAATGTCAGTTATCAAAATCAATAAAGATAATTTTCAAAATGAAGTGAAAAATTCCTGCAAGTCCGTGCTTCTCGACTTTTATGCGGATTGGTGCGGCCCCTGCCGGATGGTCAGTCCCATCGTAGATGAAATTGCAGAGGAAAGAACTGACATCAAGGTCGGCAAAATAAATGTGGACGAGGAAAGTGAGCTTGCCGAAGCGTTCGGTGTGTACAGCATCCCAACCCTTGTGGTCATGAAGGACGGCAAGATCGTAAGTCAAGCGATGGGTGCCAGATCGAAGGAACAGATTCTTGCTATGCTGTGAGGTGTGATATGGGATTTTTCAGTTTTTTGCAAACAAAAGATATAAACAGCGGTGTGAGAAGTTTTCTTTCCACCGAAGGCGCGGTGCTTTTGGATGTGCGCACACAGGAGGAATATTCCGAGGGGCATATTGAAGGAAGCAAAAATATTCCCCTGCAAAGCATAGAGCAAGTAGAGTCAGTCATAAAAGATAAAAACACACCGCTTTTCGTTCATTGCAGAAGCGGCGCACGAAGTGCACAGGCAACAAGCATCCTGAAAAGAATGGGATACACGAATGTAGAGGATATCGGCGGCATTCTGTCGTACCGAGGAGAGGTGGTGAGATAGATGAAAGTTATAATAATTGGCGGCGTTGCCGGCGGCGCGACTGCGGCGGCGAGAATACGTAGGCTGGACGAGAAAGCTGAGATCGTAGTCTTTGAGCGTTCCGGTTTTATTTCTTACGCCAACTGCGGACTGCCGTATTACATCGGCGGAACGATTGAGGACGAGGGTGACTTGACCTTGCAGACACCGGAAAGCTTTTATAAGCGTTTCCGTGTCAGGATGAAGGTGCATCACGAGGTCACGGCAATCCATCCCGAAACCAAGATGGTTACCGTAAAAAATCTTGAGAACGGTACAGTCTTTACCGAAACCTATGATAAGCTCATCCTATCGCCCGGTGCGAAGCCGATCAAGCCGAATTTTGAAGGCATTGACAGCGACAAAATATTTACGCTCCGTACGGTTGAGGACACACTAAGTATCAAGACGTATATAGATGAACATCACCCGAAATCGGCGGTTGTTGTCGGCGGCGGGTTTATCGGAATCGAAGTTGCGGAAAATCTCCGTGAGCTTGGGATAGATGTCACACTCGTTGAAGCCGCCGACCAGCTCATGGCGCCTTTTGACAGCGATATGGCATCCTTCATCCATGCAGAGATACGCAAACATGGCGTAAATCTCATGCTCGGCAGGTTCGTTGAAGGCTTTGCCGATACTGATGACGGCATCTGTGTGAAACTAAAAGATTCGCCTACGCTCCACGCCGATATGGTCGTAATGGCGATCGGCGTTGCTCCCGAAACCACGCTCGCAAAGGATGCAGGGATTGCACTCGGGATCAAGGGCAGTATCGTGGTGAACGACAGAATGGAAACCTCGGTTCCCGACATTTATGCTGTCGGCGATGCTGTGCAGATCAAAAATTTTGTAACCGATACCGATGCGCTGATCTCCCTTGCAGGTCCTGCCAATAAGCAGGGCAGGATTGCCGCCGACAATATCTGCGGCATTGACAGTCGTTACCGGGGCGGTCAGGGCAGCTCGGTTATCAAGATTTTCGACATGACCGCCGCCGCTACCGGCATTAATGATAAAACAGCGAAGGCACTCGGGCTTTCTGCCGCAAAGGTCATTCTTTCCCCCATGAGCCATGCAGGATATTATCCCGGCGGCAAGGTAATGACCATGAAGGTACTGTTTGAAAAAGACACCTATCGTTTGCTCGGCGCTCAAATCGTTGGCTTTGACGGCGTTGACAAGCGGATCGATGTCATGGCAACCGCAATACGAGCCGGAATGAAAGCTTACGAGCTTGCGGAACTTGACCTTGCCTACGCACCGCCGTATTCCTCGGCAAAGGATCCCGTGAACATGGCAGGATATATTATTGAGAACATCAAGAACGGCGTGGTAAAGCAGTGGTACTACGAGGATACTGAGAGTCTGCAACGAGATGAAAATGTTACACTTCTCGATACTCGCACACCTGCCGAGTACAGCCGCGGTCATGCGGACGGATTTATCAATATTCCTGTTGACGAGCTTCGTGAACGCCTACCGGAGCTTGACAGCAGTAAGCCTGTGTATGTCATCTGCCAAAGCGGTTTGAGAAGCTATATTGCAACCCGAATTTTGACAGGCAACGGGTTTGACTGCTACAACTTTGCAGGCGGCTTTCGCTTTTATGATGCGGTGCATAATGATAAAGCACTAAATAAAAAATCCACTCCTTGCGGAATGGAGATCTGACGGGAGAAGAAAACGGTATAATGAGAAAAGCGCCCGAAAATCCATCACGGAAATCCTGGCGCTTATTTTTGTTTCAGACAATGTTGTCCATCGAAATTTCAAGTATCATTTTGCATTTCTATATGAAATCACAATATGACTTGGCGCAAATAATACCGATGCAATAATCAATAACACTGACCTGCTCATAATCCCACTGAATAAGAACAAAATTGAAGGGATAACAGAAAGTGTGATTGCTCTGAAAACGGTGCTTTTCTTAAAACATATAATCCAAATTGCACAATAAAATATTACCAATATGACATCTATAATCAGATATAGCGCAAATGCTTTGTCAGACCACCACCCGAACCAAGTTCCCGGAATACTGATTATCATGAATCCGAAACAGCCAAATCTGCCCACTTGTTCTATGACCTCAACACATTTATTTCTCCACTTATTGGCAAAGCCATCTTTGCACTTAATCGAAAATACAATATTGGGTATCATAATGACTACAATAAAAAACAGCCCAAAAACATTAAACCATTCCATTATTCCTAACTCCGCAGATTTCGATTTGTTTCACAATTATTAACCCAACAGCACATCCGTGACAAGCATTACACAAAAGCCTATAAGCAAAGCATAGGTCGCACCCCGCTCGCTTCCGTGTGCGTGAGTTTCGGGTATCATTTCGTCGCTGATGACGTAGAGCATCGTTCCTCCCGCAAATGCAAGCGCGAAGGGCAAAATCGCGGTGGATATACTGACGGCAAAATAGCCGATCAGCGTGCCCACAACCTCAACAAGTCCCGTGATCATGGCGAGAATAAAGGTCTTCCCGGGGCGGATGCCTGCCGCAAGCATAGGTGCTATGATCACCATGCCTTCCGGAATGTTCTGCAAAGCGATACCCCCTGCAATGATCAGTGCCTGCGTCGTATCGCCCGAGCCAAAGCCTACCCCTGCGGCGATGCCTTCCGGCAGATTATGTATGGCGATTGCCAAAACAAACAGCAGAACCTTGCTCAGATTTGCATTGTGGTGCGATTCCGGTTCGCTACCCACAAATTTATGTAAATGCGGCACTAACTTGTCGATGAGATTGAGGCAGACAGCGCCGGCAAAAATACCTGCAACTGTGATCAGTATTCCGTATTCTCCACCGTATTCAAGAGACGGAATGATCAGCCCAAGCACAGCCGCAGAAAGCATCACGCCTGCGGCAAAAGCCAGAACGATATCCGAAAACTTATGCGATATGTTTTTGAAAATAAAACCTATCAGCGCACCGATAACGGTAGCACCGCCCACACCGAGGGCAGTTAGTAATACAAGCTCCATAATTTATCCTTCTGCAATGACTGCAAGTTTGCTTTCATCAACAATTTCAATTGTACCGCGCGACAGCTTGACCGCACCTTCGCTCACGAAATATTTGAGCATCCGTGTTACGACCTCGCGAGGATTCCCCAGATGATTGCCGATTTCTTCGTGAGTGATTTTCAGAATATTCGTGCCTTCTATGTTGGCTTCGTTCAAAAGAAAAGTCGCAAGGCGTTTGTCAAAACTTTTCCACATGATTTGGTCCATAAGCCACATCACGTCCGAAAATCGGCTTGCCATAACCTCGTTTGTATAGTTGGCAAGAGGCGCGGAGCGATCCATAATGCCACGGTAAATATCCGAGGGAATGAGTATGACATCGGTATCCTTCTCAGCCGATAAAGTAATATCAAACTGAATGCTGTTCATCATGCAAGAAGCAGAAAAAAGGCAAATATCACGCTCAAAAAGGCGATACATGGTGATCTCCCTGCCGTCATCTGAAATGGTGTAGGCACGAAGCTGTCCCGAAGTGACGAGGATAAGCCCCATACAGTCGCCGCCTGTATGAATCAAGTCGCCTTTATGGTAGTGCAACTCCCTGACATTTGCAGACAATGCCTTCTGTTCATTCGCATTCAATTTGTTCCAGATCGGAAAATAAGTTGAGATATCCATTATTCGCACCTCCCAAGGTGATAGCAATAGTATACCATAATTTCGGGCATATGTCAATAATTCTTTCCGAAGTTATTGACATATGCCGAAAACTTTGCTATAATATCGTTACAATGATAAGGGAGGGAATGATCTTGTCAAGACCGACAAAATGTCGCAGAGTGTGCCGCTTTCCTGAGACTCTCGAATTCTTTACCATGGGAGAGACCTTAGGTGAACCCGTCATTTTGACAGTAGACGAATATGAGACGATTCGCCTGATCGACAAAGAAGAACTTAGCCAGGAAGATTGCGGGACACAACTCGGAG
>JBJDZD010000147.1:0-4859 GCA_051867815.1 Eubacteriales bacterium
CAAAGAAAAGAAAATAATAAATCACGGTTTGTTGACTTGACAGACCGTGACTTTTTTAGTATAATATATTAGTAAATTCAGAAAGGGGCGAGGTTATGGCATTTACGGAAAAGTTTATGCGCAAGCAGATCGAACTCATCTTCCCGAAAATTGATAATTACTCGCTCGACAGGCTCCGCAAGGCGCAGGATATGTCCGGTTCGCTGATGCGACGCCTTGCCGGAAGGTCACTTGAGATAGAGAAAACTCAATTCGAGCGCTTTGAAGCCGCATGGGTTTTTCCTCCCCAAAGAAAGAGCGATACGGTAATTCTGTATCTCCACGGCGGTGGCTACACATGCGGAAATATTGATTATGCCATAGGGTTTGCTTCGACGCTGGCAAAGACTCTCGGTTTGCGCGTTTTTGCGCCTGCATACAGATTGGCACCCGAGGATCCGTATCCGGCGGCAGTTGACGATGTCTTGAAGGCATACGAGCATCTGCTGTTTTGCGGTGTCTCGCCCAAATCAATAATCCTTTGCGGTGAGAGCGCCGGCGGAGGACTTTGCTATGCGCTTTCGCTCCGTCTTGCGAAAATGGGCAAGGAAGTGCCTGCCGGAATTATTGCAATCTCCCCATGGGTGGACCTCACGCTCTCCGGCGACAGTATAGTAACGAAAAAAGACCTTGACATAGCCCTCACGTACGAGCGACTGAGATTTTTTGCCGATGCTTATGTCGGATCGGATTACACCCCCGAAAACCCCGAAATCTCCCCCATATTTGCCGATGTTTCGGAAATGCCGCCCTCGCTCATCTTTGTAGGTTCGGACGAGCTGCTCTTTGATGACGCCATAATTATGGAGCGTAAGCTCTTTCATGCCGGAAGAAGCACGAGGCTCATCATCGGCGAGAGGATGTGGCACGCGTACACGATATACAGCCTCAAGGATCATAGCGGCGATTTTGTCGAAATGGAGAGCTTCATTGACGGCGTTGTTCCTGCGCCCCGCAAGCTGCGCTGGATGAAGCTTGACAATGCTGCGAAGATCTACCCTGCGGCAAAGCGAAGGAATTGGAACAACACCTTCCGCCTGTCCGCAACCCTGAACGAGCCGATAAACCGCGATGTCCTTCGCCTCGCGCTTGATACCACTATTCATCGCTTCCCCTCAATAGCCGCAAAGCTCCGCCGCGGTACCTTCTGGTATTATCTTGAGGAGCTTTCAAGAGCGCCCGAGATTGAGGACGATCGCCATTATCCGCTCATGCACATGCCCATTGAGGACATCCGAAAATGCGCGCTACGCGTCCTCGTATATAACAACAGAATTGCCGTTGAATTTTATCACGCGCTGACGGACGGCAACGGCGGCTTGGTCTTTCTCAAATCCCTCGTGGCAGAGTATCTTGAGCGCAAGCATGCAATCAGGATCCCGGCAACCGACGGCGTGCTTGATCGCAACGAAGAACCGTCCGAGGAGGAGCTTGTTGACAGCTTCCTTGAGCACAGCGGCGACGTTTCAAAAAGTCGCTCCGAACCGAATTCGTACAGGCTTTCGGGCATCCCGGAAAAGAACGATTTCATAAATCTGACCACTTTCATGATAAGCTCGGAAGAACTTCGTGCTGCCGCCAAAGCTCACGGCGTAACAGTTACCACCTTCCTCGCATCCGCGCTTGTATGTGCCATTGCCGAGATACAAAACAGAGAGCTTCCGCGCCGCGCTCAAAAGCCCGTCAAGATACTCATCCCCGTCGATCTTCGCAGAATATACGGCAGCAAGACCCTGCGAAACTTTTCGCTGTATATAACGCCGGGCATTGATCCGCGACTCGGAAAATGGGATTTTGACGAGGTCTGCAAGGCAATGCATCACCAAATGGGTGCCGGCATCACAAAAAAAGAAATGACCGCGCGCATGACAAAGAACGTAAACAGCGAAAAGTCAATGATACTTCGCGTCATGCCCCTCTTCGTCAAAAACATTGCCATGAAGCTGGTTTATAATGCTGTGGGCGAGAAAAAGGCGTGCCTTGATATGTCAAATCTCGGAGTTGTGACTGTTCCCGAGGAAATGCGACCGTATGTGAAACGCTTTGATTTCATCATCGGTCCGCTTCCCGAAACGCCGTATAACTGCGCCGTCGTTACCTATAACGGTCAGGCGAACATCAGCATCGTCAGAAGTGTTAAAAAGCCGGAGCTGGAGCTTGCTTTCTTTGAACAGCTCCGTGGTCTCGGAATTCACGTCAAGGTTGAGAGCAACCGCACCAATAAGGAGAAATAAAATGAGACAGTATCTTTTACCGAAAAACGCTCACCCTTACAAGGTGAACATGCACAGCCATTCCGTGTACTCAGACGGCTCAACCACTCCCGAACAGATCAAGCAAGCTTATAAGGCTCGCGGCTACTCGGCGGTGGCGTTCACGGAGCATGAAATGCTCTTCGATTTCACAGAGCTTAACGATGACGACTTCATTGCAATTACTTCTTATGAATACGATTTCAACAAAGCGGATGGCACTCCCTCAGTTTATCATTCGCAGGAGAAGCCGGCAAGCTTTTCCTTCCAGGAGTGCATGCACTTGAATCTCTATCCAAGGGATCCGCACAACGTAAAAATGGTCTGCTTTAATCCCAAGCAAGCCTTCTGCGGAAACGCCGGCAAATATGTTGACCAAGCTCAGTATATCGGCGACGGCAATTACCGGCAGGCCTTTACAGTTGAATGTTTTAATGACGTTATCAAGACCGCAAGGGAGAACGGCTTTTTGGTAGTTTACAATCATCCGTTGTGGTCGATGAACACCCACGAGACATACGCAAACCTCAAGGGTCTGCACGGCATGGAGATTATCAACGGCGGAAGCTACGCGCCCCACGTCTACGACGAAATGGCACGCTCGGGACAGCGCCTTTTCTGTGTGGGTGGCGACGATAACCACGGCCCCGGCGGCTATGGCCGCGCGTGGACGGTGATATTTGCCGAGGAGCTTAAGCACGAAGCGTTGATTGATGCCCTTGAGAGGGGCGATTGCTACGCTTCGTTCGGCCCGGAAATTCATGAGATGTGGATTGAAGATCGCGAGCTTCACGTTCGATGCTCGGAAGCGCAGTCTATCACCTATTCCGGCGGAGGACGCTCTGTCAGCAGAGTAAACGCACCAAAAGGCGAAAGCGTAACGGAGGCCGTCTTTGCTATCACCCCTCCGATCGAGTATTTTCGCATAACTGTTAAGGATGCGGACGGCCGTTGTGCAAACTCACGTACATACTATCTCGACGAGCTTGCAGATTTCAAAAAGGAGAGTTGATATGTACTGTGTTAAATGCGGTGTGGAGCTTGCAGACACCGAAAATGTATGCCCTCTCTGCGGTACGCACGTCTATCACCCCGACATTGAGCGTGCTCCGGCTGAGCCGACGTACCCTGAATACGAAAAGGTTCACAAAAACATGCGCCCACACGGCCTCTTGTTCATAATTACCGTCCTTGCCGCGATGCCCGTAGCCATAACGCTGTTTTGCGACCTCTATTTCGGCAACGGACTTACCTGGTCGATATACCCGATCGGAGGAATCATCCTATTCTATATTGCTTTCGTGCTTCCTCAATGGTTTCGCCGCCCCAATCCCGTTGTTTTCGTCCCCGTGACCTTCGGCGTTCTCGGCCTTTACCTGCTTTATATCAATTTTTCCGTCGACGGCCATTGGTTCTTGAGCTTTGCATTTCCGATCCTCGTATATGTCTCGCTTTGCGTTTGCACGGTCGTTACGCTTTTGCGCTATACGCGTCGCGGCAGACTGTATATCGCAGGTGCATCCTTCCTGGCGGCAGGCGTTCTTTGTCCCCTCATCGAATTCTTCATGAACCTCACCTTCCTTGATAAGGGGCTTTTCGACTTCTTCTGGTCGATAATACCGCTCATTGCCTGCTTCCTTGCCGGAATGATGCTTATTGTTATTGCGATAGTCAAGCCCCTACGCGAATCCCTTCGTAAAAAATTTTTTATATAACAAAAATCCTTCCGAAGATCTCGGAAGGATTTTTGTTAAACCGGTCAAATCAATCAGTCGTCTACGAAAGGCAGGAGAGCTGCATGGCGAGCGCGCTTGATAGCGGTCTGAAGCTCACGCTGATGCTTTGCGCATGTGCCGGAAACACGGCGGGGAAGGATCTTGCCGCTGTCGCTGATGAACTTGCGAAGACGGGATGCGTCCTTGTAATCAATGTAGCTGATGTTCTCCTCGCAGAAAATGCAAACCTTTCTGCGGCGGCGGTTAGCGTTTACGGGACGAGCTGCGCGAGGTGCGCGCTCCTTTTCGGGCTGTCTATCCATAATTAATACTCCTTTGAATTTTTAATAATTGATTAGAAAGGAAGATCATCATCATCCTTGATGATGTCAAAGCTTTCTGCTGCGCCGGGCGTTGCATAAGGCTCGGCAGAGTAGGATGCGGCCGGAGCCATGTCACGAGCCGAACCCTCATTGCGGGAATCAACGAACATTGCATCGTCAACGACGACCTCGGTTGCGTATCTGTTCTGACCCTGCTGGTCAGTCCATCTTCTCGTCTGGATCGATCCGGTTACGCAAAGGGAAGAACCCTTTTTGAAGTAGCGAGAGATGAATTCAGCTCTCTGTCTCCAAGCTACAAGGTTGATGAAATCGGCGGTCTGCTGATTTGCATTGGCCTCGTTGCTGCGGTAGGGACGGTTAACTGCAAGAGTGAAGGAAACGACGGAAATACCGGTAGCCGTTGTTTTAAGCTCGGGATCGCTCGTAAGACGGCCGCAAAGAACGACCTTGTTGAGATTGAGATTTGCCATAGTCTGACTCCTGCTTCTGTGTGCTGGATTACTCAGCGT
>JBJDZD010000148.1:0-24900 GCA_051867815.1 Eubacteriales bacterium
GGAGCCTACAGCATCGAGGATTGCTTCCTACTCTTCGAGACTCACAGAGCCACGGGCACACCGGCAATGATGCTTGAAAACTGCTGTTACGGCCGCAAGGAAAGCACTCTTTATTCCATGGCACGCGCCGATGTTTTCGGAGAACTTATTCACCTCTGCGGCGGCTACAATCATGACCTGCGAAGCGAGGTCTCGGGCGGAATCGTCAACCGTCACTACCGCCTGCGCAATTACCGTGCGCGCAACTGCGAGAACTACCCCACGCACGAGCTTGGTCCGCTCAACGTTCTTCTTGGTATAGGACACGGCAACCGCTTCGTCAGCCTTTCGTCCTTCTCCTCAAAGAGCGCAGGGCTTGACGAGTACATAAGAAACCACCCCGAACGCGACCCGGCGCTTGCGGACGGGAAATGGGCGCAGGGCGACGTTGTGACTACGGTACTTGCCACCTCGCAAGGACAAACCGTGCGCCTGACGCTTGACACCACGCTTCCGCGCCCTTATTCACGTGGATTGGAGCTTCACGGCACCAAGGGCTGGTTCATGGAGGACAACATGTCCGTATTTACGGATGCCGACTTCACGGAAGCCGACCATTTCGGCTGGAAAAAACATTGGGGCAACTACAGTCAGTACGAGGAAAAATATATGCCCGAGCTTTGGCGCGAGTATCTTGAGAGCGGCGTAAAGAAGGGCCACGGCGGAATGGATTTTCTCGTTCTCGATGCATTTCTCGGCGCAGTCCGCGAGGGCGACGTGATGCCTTTGGATATTTACGACTCGGCGATCATGATGGCGGTAACACCGCTTTCCGAACAGTCTATCAAGCAGGGCGGCGCACCCGTCACGTTCCCCGATATCACGAAGGGACTTGAAAACCGCACCGTCACGAAGGGTAAATATAATCTTTTTTGAAATAATCGAATAAACAAGTCGCCGTTGCAGGTAACCTGCAACGGCGGTTTAACGTTATATGCTTTTAATTAATTTTCATTAATTGCCCTGGATATCCCTATAGGCGTCGGTGATATCTTGCATGAGCTTGGGCAGACGCGTGCGCTGCATCTTAATGGTTGCCGACCAGCTTACGTTGTTGACTGCGGCATAGAAGAAGATGTCGGTGATCTTGTTGAGCTTGGTATTGAAAAGTCTGCCGAGGTCGAAGCAAACGGTGGAACGAATGATGTTATACATCTCCGATTCATCCGAGGTCTCGGAGTAGCGTGAGAGCATGTTCATCTCGAACTGTGCGGGAGTGGTGGTTCTGTATGCTTCGCTTGCCCAGCACTCAAGTACTGCCGCCGCGCGGTTAAGGTCCTTGCTCTTGGAGTAGATTGCATAGAGGGAGAAGGGGTTACCGACGACGGATATGTAGTTTTCCTGATCCTTGTCGTAGAGAGGAGTGGGAACGATACCGTATTTGAAGTCAACTTGTCCAACAAGCTTGCGGTCTGCAAGATAGCAACGGTTCTGGTTGAAGATCGCGTTGCCGGAAACGAAGATGTTCTCGTGTTCGTTGCTGTTGATATGGCAGTCCATGGATTGGCTCCATGCGCCGAGCTTGGAGCAGAGGGTATCTGCCTTCTCTCCGAAGAAGTCATCGGAGATCACGAGAAGCTTGTCATCGTCCTGGTCAACAAGGCGGAGGTTGGAGCCGGTGTAGAATGCATCGTAGCCGTAGCTTGCTCCCGTGAGGCCGTAGAAGTCACCTGCGGACTTACTGCCGTCCTGGTCGAGATCGGCGTATGTATCCTTGCACATTTCAATGAGCTTATCGAGGGTCCAATCGTGGCTACGAACAAGCTCAATGGGATCATCGAGCTTCTTGTCTGCGATCAGATCCTTATTGAAGTAAATGCCGTACATGAAGTGAAGTACGTTGACGGACGCGTCGCCTGATGCAAAATAAATGCTGTCTCCAATGGAGACGACGTCAAGCAGGCTCTCGGGCCACCAGGGATTATCGAAATTGAGGTAGGGCAGTTCGCTCATGTCAGCACAGTATCCCTCGATGGAGCACAGAGCGGTCGTGCGCGAGTAGGAAGAGATGATGTCGAGGGGGGAGTCGCCGCCTGCATAGATGTTGCCTACAAAGTTGACGAACGCGGTGATGTTGTTGCCGTTGCCCTTCGTGCTCATCCAATCAAAGGTAACGTTAAGAGTCTCCTGAACGTTGGCGTTGCGCTTGTAGATGGCATCGTTTACAAGGACGGAATTGATTTCTTCTGCCTCGTATTCCTGCATCTCAACGTCGCTCCAGTAGAGGATGGTGACGGTCTCGTCCTTGAAATCAAGTTCGGGAAGATCGCTCTTGAGATAGCCGTCCTCGTCGTAGAGGCTGTCGGTTGTCTCGGCAGGTCCCTGGGCGGATTGATCAGCTGTGGTCGTGCCTGATTTTCCCGTTTCGGCACATGCAAGTGCCATGGGAACTATCATAAGCAGGGTGAGCGCTAATGCGAATAGTCTTGAGAAGCGTTTCATTCTCTGACCTCCTAATATAATATTTATTAATTTAATTATAGCACAAAGAACAGCGGCTTGTCAAGAGCAATTCCTTTTTATTACCGAATTTCCATCAATTTAGGGGTTACTTTTTTTGCCGAAATGGATTATAATTATAGTAAGACCAAAAGGAGACCGATATGGAACTTATACTTATCAGCAACAGCAAGCTCAAAATCATGCTGAGTGCGGAGGACATGAAGAAATACAATATAGACTCCGACGGAGAGTGCGCATTGCGGCGCGGCTTTGCGCCCGTGCTTGAGAGGGCACACGACGACTGCGGCTTTGATATTAACAGTGGGCGTCTGCTTGTTCAGGTATTCCCGTCAAGGGAGGGAGGCTGTGAGATGTTCGTTACGAGAGTGGCGCAGGAGCGCCGAACACAGGAGCAGGGTGAGGAATACCGTCCGTCGCCGTCCGTGTGCATATTAAGGACGGTGAGCGACCTGACGGCACTTTGCCGAGCACTTTGCAGCCGCGGCTACGGCTCGGAAAGCTCCGCATATGCGCTGAACGAGGGAGTTTATGCGCTTATCCTGCCCGATCTTGACCGCGACGAGTGCCTGCCGCTCGAAGCGTGCGTCATAAGCGAGTACGGCGAGCGCAGGGACTGCGAGAATATTGAGGGATACATAAAGGAGCACGCAAGACCCATCTTCACCTGCGGTGCCGTCAGCCGCCTTGCGGAGCTGGCGTAAAACGGATGGTTACGGCCATTGTAAACAAACTGTGAATTTTAGAAATTGCTTGACATCCGTGTGACGAATTGGTATAATTAGATATACCAAAAGCACGTCGGGAGTTGAATATGATGGATATAAATGAAAAATGGGAAGAGCTTGAGGCAAAATGCCGCGAGTGTACGGGCTGCGGCCTTTGCGAAACACGTACGAATTGCGTTTTCGGCACGGGAAACCGAAATGCGGACCTGATGTTCGTCGGCGAAGCACCGGGCGAGCAGGAGGACCTTTCGGGAACGCCTTTCGTGGGTCGTGCCGGTCAGCTTCTCGACCGCTTTCTTTATGCCGTTGATATCAAGCGAGAGGATGTTTACATAGCAAACATTCTCAAATGCCGTCCGCCGAAAAACCGCGATCCCCTGCCCGCGGAGGAGGACGCCTGTATCGACTTTCTGCGCGAGCAGGTCAGGCTTGTTCGTCCGAAGGTGATCGTTTGCCTCGGCAGAATTGCCGCCATGCGCTTAATAAAGCCGGATTATAAAATCTCGATGGAGCATGGAACTTGGGTAGAAAAGGGCGGCTTTTACATGACGGCGGTATTTCATCCTGCCGCGCTCTTGCGCGACCCTCGTCGCAAGGAAGATATGCTGAAAGACATGAAAGCAATCAAGGAAAAGATTGATTCACTTAAATAATATCCGTTCGTGGCGCGCTTCTTTTGAAGCGCGCCACGATTTTTACAAGAGCTTTTTCAGGCGCTCAAACGTTCTCTCACTCGCTTTCGTAAGCGGCAGGCGGCAATAGGGCTTGCAAAGTCCCATGAGCGAGAGGGCGGCTTTGACGGGAATGGGGTTGACCTCGCAGAAGAGGGCTTCACAGAGTGGCAAGAGCCGGGCTGATAGGGCGGCGGCTTCACGCGTTTTACTCTCTGCAAACAGTCGGCAGAGCGTACTCACTTCCCTCGGTTTTATGTTTGAAAGTACGGAAATTACTCCGTCAGATCCGAGCGAAAGCAGGGGAAGAGTGGCGTTGTCGTTGCCCGACCAAAGACATGCCTCACCTCCGAAATAAGACAAAAATTGCGCTCCGTAGGCAATATCACCGGTGGCATCCTTGATGCCTGTCACGTTCGGAATCGCAAAAAGCTCACCCCAGACAGAGGGCGGTATCGTTACGCCGGTCCGAGAGGGTACGGTGTAGACGATGACGGGCAGGGAGGTTGCCGAGGCGACTGCGCGGTAGTGTGCCACAAGGCCGTCGGGTGTGCATTTGTTGTAGTAGGGCGTGACGGCAAGCAGGGCGTCCGCTCCGCCCTTTTGTGCGGCTTGCGCCTTGCGCACGGCGTGCTCGGTGCAGTTCGAGCCGACCCCCATGATGACGGGAACGCTGCCCGATGCCGCCCCCACCGCCTCGGAAAGCAGAGCTTGCGCTTCTTCATCGGTCAAAGTCGGTGCTTCGCCGGTCGTACCGCAAACGACGAGGGCGTCGATCGAGGCATCGAGCTGAAAACGGAGCAATTTGCGGAATGAGGCGAGGTCGAGCGCGCCGTTTTCGTCAAACGGTGTCGTAAGAGCGGTCGCGGCGCCGAAAAATAAAGAAAATTTACTCAAAATCTTCTCCTTTCTCAAAAAAAGAGTTGAAATTTGCGCGATTTTATTATATAATATATATAATAGGCTAAGTATACTTAATGAGAGATTGAAAATGAGCGAGATTATCATAAATTCCAAGCCCGAGACAAGCCTTTGCACCTCGGATTTTGATTATTTTCTGCCCGAGGAGCAGATAGCGCAACACCCGGCAGAGCCGCGCGACAGCTCGCGCCTCTTGGTCGTTGACCGCCGCTCGGGCGAGCTTGAACACAGGCACTTTTGCGATATCATTGATTATTTGCACGAGGGCGACACGCTCGTCGTCAACAATTCCAAGGTCATTCCTGCCCGTCTTTACGGCCACGCCGAGGGCAGAGAGGAAGCAATGGTCGAGCTTTTGCTGCTCCGTCAGCGCGGAGACGATATTTGGGAGACTCTCGTAAAGCCGGGCAAACGCGCGCGCATAGGCATGAGAATGGTGTTCGGTGGCGGCACTCTGACGGCAACGGTTGAGGATATCGTCGAGGAAGGCAACAGACTTGTCAAGCTTGAATACGACAAAAATTGTTATGCAAACGTTTACGACATGCTCTCCGAGGTTGGCGTCATGCCCCTGCCGCCTTATATTACGGCGAAGCTTGAGGATAAGTCCCGTTATCAAACAGTATATGCCGAAAAAGAGGGAAGTGCCGCCGCGCCGACAGCGGGTCTGCATTTCACTCCCGAACTGCTTGAACGCATTAAGGCAAAGGGCGTTGCGGTCGTGCCCGTCATGCTTCACGTGGGGCTTGGCACCTTCCGACCCGTCAAGGAGGAGAATATCGGGGAGCATATCATGCACACCGAATATATCTCCGTTAGTAGGGAAAGCGCGGACATCATCAACTCGCGCCGTGCCGCCGGAGGCAGAACGGTCTGCGTCGGAACGACCTCCTGCCGCACGCTTGAAAGCGTTTCGGACGAGAACGGCATCGTTCACCCCATGAATGCGGACACGGGAATCTTCATTTATCCCGGCTACCGCTTCAAGGCGACCGATGCGCTTATAACGAATTTCCACCTGCCTAAATCAACCCTTTTAATGCTTGTCTCGGCCTTCTACGACCGCGAGAAGATGCTGGAGGTCTATCGAACCGCAGTGGAGGAAAAGTACAGATTTTTTTCCTTCGGGGACGCGATGCTCATAACATAATATAAAGGATTTCAGATTGGTAATTTGATTCGGTGGCTGTTAAACCTGAAAAATTAATGTTTTTTGCGAACAATAAAATTGAAAATCCTATTGACGATATCACGATATCGTGATATAATGTAATAAAGAGAAAATAGGAGGTGCTGATATGCCTGTCTTATCAAGGTTTTACGGAATAATAATTCGTATGTACTTTTTACAGAAAGAACATAATCCGCCGCATATTCACGCAATATATAACGATGACGTAGCGGCGATCGATTTTATGTCAGGGAAAGTGTTAGAAGGTTATTTACCTCCGAAGGCGCTTGCGATGGTGCGGGAGTGGATCGGATTGCATCAAGACGAATTGAAAGAGATTTGGGAAACGCAGGATTTCAAGAGCATTTCACCGCTGGAATAAGGAGGTGATTATCTATGTTTCACAAAATCAAAAATGTTGCAGCTATTCCGGATTATCGATTGAGTGTTCAATTCAGCGAGGGTGTTACAAAGATTTATGATGTGAAGCCATTATTTGAACGGTTACCTGTTTTCACCGCTTTGAAAAATGAAGAAGAATTTTTCAACGTAACTGTTGACGTTGGCGGATACGGTATCATTTGGAATGATGATTTGGACCTTTCCTGTGATGAACTTTGGGAAAATGGTATTCAGGTAGATACTCCGTTTGACGGGCTTATGGCATTCAGCGATGCTACCGAGCTTTGGGGGCTGAACGAAAGTACGCTCCGAAAAGCGGTTGCTTACGGTAAACTTGTCAACGGAATTGACGTTTGTAAATTCGGAAAGCAGTGGGTGGTTTCATCGGAAGCAATGAAGCGGGAGTACGGTGCTGCCGGCACGCAAAGCATTACCGATCGGTAACGCTTCGTTACCAATCTTTTATCTCGTAAACATCGTTGACGCGATGCTCATCCAATGAGGGATGAATGAGTGAAAAGTGAAAAAGCAAGAGGGATTTTCGCCGTCGGTGAAAATAATTGAGATTTAATATCCCGTACGTTCGGGACGAGACAATGATTTTATGAAAATGGCAAATTACACGGATTTTAAGATTTGGTCGCGTCAGGCTCCCGATGAGGAGACCAGACTGCCCAGGATAAACGATTGCAAGCTGGAGCTTATCGAGCAAAGAGAAGTCGAGCCGGGCGAAATACCTGCGCGCATACTGCTCTCCACGGGCGGCATCAAGTGGCTCTATCGGTTTCGGATTTCCGAATACGAGGGCGAGACCTCGCTCGGCTACGCACGCAAATTCGGCATTCGTCTTGCCGAGGCAAATGACGGTGTTCTTGAGGAAACGGGCAAGGAGCTTGTTTGGTGCGTGCCGCAGTTCATTCCACCGGCTCTCAACGAGTACACGTCCATGCTGACGCTTTCGGTCTGGTTTAATAAGGACAGGAAATTTACGGACTTATACGAGGAGATCGTTTCGATACTCGAAAGGGAATTCCCATATGCGCTGCCCGTCAAATTCGGCGACAAAATGCCGCCCGACCGCGATTACACCGACCGCGTTGCCTTTATCGAGTTCTTGAAGGACACTCCTGCGCCCGTTTGGTATGCAGAGAGGCCGGTCACGCACGTTCACATCAACGATGCCGGGCGTGCCGAGGCAAAGCGCGACGGTCTGCGTGTCAACCGCATTTCGATTTGCATGCCCGACGAGGTTTACGAGATCCCCGAATGGAAATTCGCGCTTCGCAGACTGCTTAAGTCATTGACGGTCGCCACCGGCGGCTTCTTCGGGCAGATCTGCCGCAGCGAGAGCGGAGTCGTTTCCTGGTGGTGGCAGGGCGTGCCGCTGGAGCTTGGCGTTGCCTGCACCTTCGGCGAGCCTTATTGGTCGCTGATCGCCGACTGCTCCGAAAAGGGCGAGCAGATAGGCGAACATATTGCATATTTTGAAGAGCCTGACGGCCCCCTCGTCCCCGAGGAATTGCTTTCACTTCCCAAGCGCAAGCTCGGCAAAGGAAGACTATACCCCGACGATTTCACGGTCGCACCCACGCTTCCAATCAAATGAAGCCGAAGATAATTGCCGTAGTCGGGCATACCGCGTCGGGAAAAACGGGACTTGCCATCGAGCTTGCCGAACGCTTGGACGGCGAGATAGTTTGTTGTGACTCGATGCAGATCTACCGCGAGATGGACATAGGAACCGCAAAACCCACTCGCGAGGAGCAGGCGCGTGTGCCGCATCACATGGTCGATTTCGTTGACCCGATGCACGAGTATTCCTGCGCGGAATATGCAGTCGATGCCGACCGCGCCGTGCGCGATATCCTCTCGCGCGGCAAGCTCCCGATAATCTGCGGCGGCACGGGGCTTTATCTCGATGCGCTCTTCTTTGAGCGACCGTTTGACGAAACATCGGGCAAAAGCGAGGTTCGCGAGCGGCTTTGCCGCGAGGCACAAGCGGAGGGCGGAGCACACGCGCTCTATCTCCGACTTTGTGAGATCGATCCCGAAAGCGCCGCAAAAACACATGAGAACAACGTGCGCCGAGTGATTCGCGCTCTGGAAATTTACGAAACCACGGGAAAGCGAAAGAGTGAGCTTGATGCGCTTGCGTCGCCGTCAAAATACGATTTTCTCGCCTTCGAGCTTCGCCGGACGGACAAGGATGAGCGTTATGCGCGCATTGAGGCGCGTTGCCGCGAGATGATGGCGGACGGTCTGCTCGACGAAACGAAAAAACTGCTCCGATTGGGCGTTTTCGACCGAAATCGCACCGCCGCGCAGGCGATAGGCTACAAGGAGATGCTCGGTTGCGTTCGCGGCGAGGTACCGACGGAGGCGGCATTTGAGCGGCTCTGCATTGCCACAAGGCAGTATGCAAAGCGGCAGATAACCTGGTTCGGAGCGAAAGATTATGTTGAAACCGTCGAGCTTTGCGCTTCCGCGCCGTTCCCGACGGAAACCTTAATAAAGAAAATAAAGAACCATATCAATACATGAAAAAGAGAGAAGAGAAAAAGTCACTTACGCCGAGAAAAATGCGCTCGGACATCGCAAAACTGAATAACCGTGATAAGCGTGGCGACGGCGAGGGCAAGAGGCGCATTGGCTTTGACTTTTCCTATCTGCTTTCGGCTCTGCTGACGGTTGGCGTTGCCCTGGCATCCGTGGGGCTTGTGCTGTATTTCGGTTATCACCTGGTCGATGCCTTTACCTCGGATGTCACGACTACCCCGGCATACGATATAACCGAGAGCGAATACCGTTACGGAATGGGATATATCTTCCGCAGTGAGGAAAATATAACAACGGACATTCCCGGCACGCCCGACTATAAGATGAACGACGGCGAGCGCGTCGGCGTTAACGAGTTGCTCTGCGACATTTATTCATCGATAACGGATGAAATTCGCTTGGAGATCGAAAGCATTGACCGTGAGATCGAGATACTTGAAGCCGTTATCGACACCGGGGTCATAGAAACCGGCATCCCGGAGGCTTTGCGCAACGCAAATAAGGCGTACGCGGATATCATGCTTCATATTTCGCGCGGTGAATACGCCGAGGCGGACATGCTTACCGATTCCTTCCGCATCGCGCTCAACCGCATAAAATACCTTGAGGGCGACATGGATGACCTTGCCATGAAGATAAGCTCCCTCTTGGCCGAACGAAGCGGTCTGATTGCCGAGTACGGCAAAAAGACCGGCAGTATAAATGCCGACACAGTGGGATACTTTTTCCACGATTCGGACGGCTATGAGGATATTTTCGAGCCGTCCTTGCTCGGAGACATTACCGTGGGCAGCTTTGCCGAGCTGATAACGCGCGAGCCTGCGGACAGTTCAAGCTGTGTGGGCAAGATGATCGACGACCCGAAATGGTACGTTTGCGTCCCTCTTTCATCGTCAGATGCAAAGGGATTTACCGAGGGACGGAAATACACGCTCGTTTTCAACGACAACGGCGGCCGTGAGCTGACGATGACGCTTGAGCGCCTCGTTCTTGACTTTGAGGATTACGACGGCGACGGCGATCGAGCAGAGGCCCTCCTGATCTTCTCCACCAAGGAGATGCCGAAGGATTTCAAGTATCTGCGTGCGCAGAACGTCAGCATTGAGCTTTGCTCCCACAAGGGCTACCGCATACCAATCACCGCCGTCCGTTATTACGACGGCATGACGGGCGTTTACACGCTGAGCGGCGGATACGTGCTTTTCAGACGGATCGAGATACTCTATGAAGGCTCCGGTTACTGCATCGCGGCGGACTATGCCGATGCAGAGCCGGGTAAGCCGCTGACCTATACCGTTCTCGGCTTTTCCGACCACGGTGCCGTCAACGATTACGCAAGCCTGCACGCTCTGGCAGAAGAACGGGGCTGGGAGCGCAAGGAGTATGACAACGGCGGAATTCCCGTCGTCAAAGGGCAAACTCTGAGGTATTTCTATCATCTTGACGACCTCGAGCAGATCATCCTGACCGGCAAGGATCTCTATCACGGAAAGGCGCTGAATTGACATGAAGGATCTGAGTTTTTCCGAGCTTTGTGCGCGGTACAAAGCCGCCCTCGGCGAGATTCGTCGGGAGGAGAGCAAGCACGGACGTTCGGGCGTGCGCCTGATAGCTGCGGCAAAATACGCAACGAGTGAGGAGCTTGACGCGCTTGCCGAGTATTGCGGTATGGACGTTATCGGGGAGAACAGAACGGATACCCTGCTTGAGCATTATTCGGGCATGAAGCATAAAGTCGAGATACACTTTATCGGTCATCTTCAGCGAAATAAGGTCAAGCAGATAATCGATAAGGTGTCCCTCATCCATTCCCTTGATTCGGAGGGGCTTGCAGAGGAGATCGAAAAGCAGGCGGCGCGCCTCGGTATCACGGTCAATGTTCTCTGCGAGATCAACATCGGGCGCGAGGAGTCGAAAAGCGGTGTTATTCCGGAGCAAGCCCGCGAGTTTTGCGCCGGTCTCGGCAAATATCCCCATATCAGGCTGTGCGGCTTCATGACGATGGCGCCGATATGTGAGAATGAGGCTGAATATTACAAATATTTCAAAGAAACTTACGACTTGGCACTTGACATTTGGAAAGAAACACTTCATAATATAGGTGCCCCCGAATTATCCATGGGTATGAGCGCAAGCTTTCGTCCCGCAATAGCATCGGGAGCAACAATGGTCCGCCTCGGAAGCAATGTTTTCGGCCGCACGACGGCGGATATGCAAACACATAGAAAAATTTAAGTTCAAATAAACGGAGGAACGAAAAATGGCAGCACTTAATCTTTTTGCAAAGCAAAACAAACAACAGAGAGAGGAAGATTACGACACCGCATACTACGGCGCCGAGGAAGAAGCGCAGATCCCCGAGACAGACCAAACGCCGGCTTTCGAGAAGCCCACGGCACCTGCAAGAAGCACGTACTCCCCGTCCGGCGGCGCACCCACGCAGATGAAGCTCATTCGCCCCACGTGCTATGCGGACGGCGAGATAATCGCAGGATACCTCAAGGACAATCATCCCGTTTTCATGCATTTTGAAAATATAAACAAAGAGGATGCGCACGACTTGGTTCGCTTCCTTGACGGTGTTTTGTTTGCCATTGAGGGACATCTCCAGCCCGTATCGGAAAACACCTTCATTCTTACGCCCAGCGGCATGGAGGTTGCCGAGGAAAAACTCAATGAGGAGGAGAATCCCGTTGACGTAAACGAGGGCTACGGCTTTGCGGGCTTCGGCGGTGTCGGCGGCTACGGCTATTGATTCCGGGAAGGAAATAAAGCTTGGAACTCTTTTTGGTACTGACGGTCAATTTCGTTGACCTCCTTTTGGGCGTTTTGCTGATCGCCATGCTTTTGCGCGCGTTGATGTCAATATTTTTGATGGGCGACGAAAACACCTTCAGCATATTTTTGTACTATTTTACCGAGCCGTTTATTATGCCCGTAAGGCGTATATTTGAAAAGCTCGGCTGGTTTGAGGGCTTGCCGATAGATATGTCGTTCTTCGTGACGACGATACTTATCGGCATGATACAAACCCTGCTATACGCTATCCCTATGTAAAAGAATGGAGCAACAGATGAAAATTCCGGATAATTTTAAGAAGAAATACAACCTGACGGGCGAAACCTACGCCCCCCAGAACGTTGAGGCGGCACTCTCGGAGCTTTTCTCCGTTTCAAGCCGACTTTATAAAGAAAATGCGGACCTCAAAGCAGAGCTTGCAAGCCTGCGCGAGCAAGTCGCAAACCCCGAACCTGCACCTGCACAGGCTGTGGATCTTTCGGGTATTGAAAATCGGCTTGCCGAGCTTTCCGCAAAGCTCGGAGCGATACATACCTCGGTAAACGACACGCTTTGCGTTGCAAACGACGCCGCTATCTCCGCAAAAAGGGCGGAAAGCGCCGCGACGGACGCGCTTGAAGCTGTCGTAGAGCTTGATAATAAGCTTGACACGGTCGATCTTACCCCCGTTATCGTTCATGACGATACAGACGTTCCGAAATCCGTCCCGACCGATGCGGAATATGGCGACATCATCAACTATATTGCCGAGGAGACTGCGCCCGTCGACGAGGAGCAGGTTATCTCGGTCGAACCGGAACCCATGACCGATGAAGAAGCAAATATTGCCGAGCAGGAAGAAGCTATTGAGGTCGTGGAGGATGCCGTCGCAGAGCCGACGGCCGCCGAGGAAGAAGAGGCGGCAGAGCCTTCCGAGGAGCCGAAGCATAGCACTCCCGTCCCCGATGCAATAGCGGACGAGCTTATCCGCTCCGCAGGCCTTTTTGACGAGCCTGAGGAGATCGAGCCGGCTGCCGCCGTTGCCGACGAAGACGTTACCGCGAAGCTGAATGACATGATTGCCAACGAGCCGGCACAGGAGCCGCTTGCAGAAGAGCCTGCCGCACCGGCAAGCTATACGGATATGAAGAGCGCGCTCGATGCCATCCGCGCCCGTCTTAAAAAATAAAATCTATTCAGCCGATTGAAAAGTCAGCGATTTTAATAAAATACCGCTCTGACGAGCAAAGCGAGTCCTCGCGCCGAGATCCGCGATCTTGGCAAGTGACGGCAAGCGTGTGACGCGCCGCGGTTCTTAATCGTAAAACGCAGTTCTTCAATCGGAATAAAAAAGGAGAATATATCAACAATGTCCAAGGACTACACAAGCACGCTTAATTTGCCCCGGACAAGCTTCGCCATGAGGGCAAACCTTCCCCAGCGTGAGCCGGAGATGCTCAAATATTGGGAAGAACAAGACCTTTATCGCCTTCTGCTTGAAAATGCAGAGGGTCGTCCGCAGTTCGTACTCCACGACGGCCCTCCTTTCTCAAACGGTAATATCCACATGGGACACGCGCTCAACAAGACCCTCAAGGATATCATCAATAAGTCCAAGATAATGGAAGGCTACCGCGTTCCCTACGTTCCCGGCTGGGATAACCACGGCATGCCCATCGAGAGCGCGATCATCAAGAAAAATAAGCTCGACCGCAAAAAGATGTCCGTCTCCGAGTTCCGCTCCGCTTGCCATAAGTTCGCGCAGGACTTCGTAGACAAGCAGTCCGAGCAGTTCCGCCGTCTCGGCGTTGTTGCCGATTGGGAGCACCCGTATATCACGATGGCACCCAAGTTCGAGGCGCGCGAGGTGCGCGTTTTCGGCGAGATGTTTAAGCGCGGCTACATCTACAAGGGCCTGAAGCCCGTTTATTGGTGCCCCCACGACGAGACTGCTCTCGCGGAGGCCGAGATCGAATACGCGGACGATAAATGCACCTCCATTTTCGTCAAGTTCAAGGTAAACGACGACAAGGGCAAGCTCTCCGGCGTTTGTGACCTCAATAACACCTATTTCATCATCTGGACGACCACCACCTGGACCCTCCCCGGCAACCTTGCCATCGCGCTCAACCCCGTTGAGAATTACGTGGTCAACCGCGCCCCCGACGGTAAGTGTTATATCACAGCCGAGGCTCTCGCGGCAAAGACCATGGCGGCGGGCGGTATCGAGGAGTACGAAACCCTGCTTTGCATGCCCGGCAGTGAATTTGAATTCATGACTGCCCGTCATCCATTCCTTGACCGCGACAGCATCGTCGTAAACGCCGATTACGTAACCATGGACAGCGGTACGGGTTGCGTTCATACCGCTCCCGGCTTCGGCGCGGATGACTACAACACCTGCCGCCGCTATAATATCGACATCATCGTTCCCGTTGACGACCGCGGATATCAGACCGAGGAAGCCGGCAAATACGCAGGCCTTTACTATGAAAAGTCCAATGAGGTCATTCTTGCCGACATGCAGGAATCGGGCGCGCTATTTGCAAGCGAGGTCACCGTTCACTCCTATCCCCATTGCTGGAGATGCAAGAACCCCATCATCTTCCGCGCAACGCCCCAGTGGTTCTGCTCCGTTGCGGGCTTTAAGGACGATGCAGTTGCCGCTTGCGACGGCGTAACCTGGCTCCCTGCGTGGGGCGGCGAGAGAATGGTGCAGATGATTCGCGAGCGTGCGGATTGGTGCATCTCACGCCAGCGCCATTGGGGCTTGCCCATCCCCGTATTCTACTGCGAGGATTGCGGAGCCGCCATCTGCAACGACGAGACCATAGATAAGGTTGCCAAACTCTTCGGCGAAAAAGGCTCAAACGCATGGTTTGACATGGAGGCCTCCGAGATCCTCGGCGAGGATTTCGTTTGCCCGGTTTGCGGCAAGAAGCATTTCTCCAAGGAGACCAACACCCTTGACGGTTGGTTTGACTCCGGCTCCACACACTTTGCCGTCATCGACGACGGCGAGGATGCCGAGTGGCCGGCTGACGTTTACCTTGAGGGCGCAGACCAGTATCGCGGCTGGTTCCAGGCGTCGCTTCTGACCGCTATCGGAGCCGGCAAGAAGGAAGCTCCCTTCCGCCAGGTCCTTACGCACGGATGGGTAGTTGACGGCGAGGGCAGGGCAATGCACAAGTCGCTCGGCAACTCCATAGCTCCCGAGGACATCATCAAGAAGTACGGCGCAGACCTCGTTCGCCTTTGGGTCGCATCGAGCGACTATCAGGTAGACGTCCGCGTTTCCGATAACATCTTCAAGCAGCTCTCCGAGACCTACCGTAAGATAAGAAATACCGCGCGCATCATCATGGCAAACCTCGGCGACTTCGATCCCGACACGGATTGCGTTGCCCTTGAGAATATGCAGGATATCGACCGCTGGGCACTTGCAAGGCTCGACGCTCTGTGCGCAACCGTCCGCGAGGCCTACGACAGCTACTCCTTCCACATCGTATATCACGCGATCAACAATTTCTGCACCGTTGATATGTCTAAGCTCTATATCGACATCACCAAGGACAGAGTTTACGTTGAACAGCCCACCTCCGAGGCGCGCCGCTCCGCGCAGACCGCGCTTTACTACATCATCTCTGCAATGGTCAGAATGATCGCCCCCATCCTCTCCTTCACGGCTGAGGAGATCTGGCAGGCAATGCCCCACGCATCCACCGATAATAAGACGAGCGTATTCCTTTCCGAGATGCCCTCGGCAGAGCCGAAGTACGCCTTCGACGGTGCCGCGCGTTGGGAGCAGTTCTTCGGGCTTCGCGACGACGTCATGAAGGCGCTTGAGTTTGCGCGCGCTGATAAGACCATCGGTAAGTCGCTCGACGCCAAGGTCGAAATCTACACGGAGGACAAGGAAGTGCTTGAGCTTCTTGCCAAGTTTACAGAGGAGGAGCTTAAGACCGTCTTTATCACAAGCGGCGCCGGTGTTAAGAACGGAGCCGCTCCCGAGGACGCATATCTGCCCGAGGACGGTAAGCTCGCGGTACTCGTACAGCCTGCCGACGGCGAGCGTTGCGACCGTTGCTGGTGCTACTCCACCGAGGGAGAAAAGACCGAGGACGGCTTTATCTGCGCAAGATGTAAGAGAATCGTCGATTCGCTTTAATTAGAAGCAAAACAAAACTGCCAAAGGGGCTTTCGCCGAAAGCCCCTTTGGCAAAAAAATAAGGATTAAAATGCTCTGGATAATTCTGCTGATTCTGATAGTATTCGTTGACCAGCTTTCAAAATGGCTGGTCGTTGCCTTGTTGCAGGGCAAGCCGTCAGTCTACCTGATCGACGGCGTTTTGCGTTTCACCTATGTTGAAAACGACGGTGCCGCTTTCGGCATGCTCGACGATCACCGTTGGGTCTTTCTCGTCCTTTCAACCGTGATGATAATCGCTCTCATTTATTACATCGTCAAATACAAGCCTAAAAGCAAGTGGGTCATGACCTCGCTCATCCTCATCGTGGGCGGCGGAATCGGCAATATGATAGACCGCATCATGCTCGGCTACGTCATAGATTTTATTGATTTTTGTGCCTTCCCGAAGCTTTGGAAATGGGTGTTCAATATTGCGGATTCCTGCGTTTGCGTTGGAGTTTTCATGCTCGGCGCATGGCTGATCGCCGATATTGTCAAGGACTATAAGCGCGAAAAGGCTGCAAAAGCCGAGGAAGAGAGCAAATGAGCACCGCCGGTACGAGCGTTTACACGGCGGATGTGCAGGGCGAACGCGTTGACGCCTTCCTCGCGCGCAAAAGCGCCGAGGACGGTGACTCTCTCTCTCGCTCCGGCGCCGCGAAGCTTTGCGAGGAGGGCAGGGTCACCGTTGGCGCAAAGACGGTCAAGAAAAACTACTCGCTGAGCGAGGGCGATACGGTCGTCGTCGTTCGCCCCGAGCCGCTCCCCGATGAAGTCCTGCCGGAGGACATCCCCCTCGACGTCATTTACGAGGACGGCGACATAATCGTCGTCAATAAGCCCAAGGGGATGGTGGTTCATCCTGCGCCGGGAAACATGACGGGAACGCTCGTTTCCGCCCTGCTTTACCGCTGCGGCGAGTCGCTTTCTGGTATCGGCGGCGTTTGCCGACCCGGAATCGTGCATCGTATAGACAAGGATACCTCTGGCTTGCTTGTGGTTGCCAAGAACGACGCCGCGCACCGCTCGCTTTCGGAGCAGATCGCCGTCCACAGTGCGCGCCGCACCTATCTCGCTCTCGTCGTCGGCTCGCCGCGCGAGGATGAGGGCACCGTTGACGCGCCCATCGGCAGGCATCCCGTTGACCGCAAGCGCATGGCGATAGTGCGCGACGGCCACGCTCGCGATGCCGTCACGCATTGGCACGTCGTGGAGCGCTTCCACGGAATTTCACTCGTTGAATGTAAGCTCGAAACGGGCAGAACGCATCAGATTCGCGTTCATATGTCGTCGATAGGGCATCCCGTCCTCGGCGACGAGGTCTACGGTGGCGACAAATGCCGCGCCGCCAAGGCGCACGCCAAGTACATTTGCGGTCAATGCCTGCATGCATACCGCTTGGAGCTTGACCATCCGCGCACCGGCGAGCGCATGACCTTTGAAGCGCCAATGCCCGACGACATGGCGCATTTGATAGAAATTTTCAGACAGGAGCTTTGATCATGCCCGATTTTTCCGATATTTTGATAGTTACCGACCTTGACGGCACCTTTTTCGGCAAGGGAGGAGTTCCGGCGGTCGGAAACGTGGAGGCCGTGGAGCGTTTTAAGGCGCAGGGCGGCCATTTCACCATTGCAACGGGCAGAACCAACCTCAATCTCAAGCAAAAATGGACGGATGCCGCAGATCTCGTCAATGCCCCCGTCATCGGATGTAACGGAGCGATGCTCTGCAACCTTGCAACGGATGAAATGATTGCAAGCCGCCTCATGGATCGCGCTCACGTGCTTGAGCTTATCGATCTTATCGATCGCGAATATCCGGATCTCGGCGTGCGGATTTCGGTTGAGGAGGGCTTCCTCACGTCGCCGGATATGGTGGCGCGTTGCCCAAAGCTCCATAAGGATATCAATGGCATAACTTCAACAAACGTCGTCTCACTTCCGCTTTCCGAGTGGCTGAGCGTACCGGATTGGTATAAGGTAGTCGTTCGCGGCGAAACTCATCGCCTTGATGTGTTCCGCGAAAATGCCGTTCGCCTTTGGGATGAGCGCTTCGTCACGAGCAAATCCGGCGAGGCGTTTCTTGAATTTCAATCTCCGGGCACAACGAAGGCGGTCATGCTGCCGGCTTTGCGCGAGTACGTTGAGAAAAAGGCCGGCAAAAAGGTCAAAATTTACGCCTGCGGAGACTTTGAGAACGACCTGACGATGCTTGAATACGCCGACGTCGCCGTTTGCCCCCAAAACGCCCTTGACTGTGTCAAAGAGGTTGCCGACCTCTGTCTGTGCCACCACATGGAGGGACTTATGGCGAATCTTATCGAGCTTATTGAAAAAGGCGAAGCGTGATCCACTATAATGGGTTAATAATGATTATAAAAAAGCACGGATTTCCGCGGAAATCCGTGCTTTTTGTTATACGTAAGACCGATCTATGTTGATGACCGAGAAATAATTCTTGTCGATCGACTTAACGATCGTCTCGATATTTTCCCGTATCTCGGAGTCCGTCTTTTTCAGGCCGTATGGGATGACAACATCGAATATGATATTCGTGTGCGTGGGGCCGGTTACGATGCGGAAATCATGGATGGTCAAGCCGCTGTCGATGCAGGTAACGAGGGAGGCGACCTTCTCGCGAACGGTGGCGGTCACCTCGTCGTCAACCTCGATGGGGTCCATATGTATGACGGCATCACAGCCGAGGGTACCCCGAAGCTCTTTTTCGATATTGTCGATCGTGTCGTGTATCTTAAGCAGGTCGGAGTCGGCAGGTACCTCGGCGTGGAGGGAGATCATGGTGCGGCCGGGGCCGTAATCATGCACTACAAGGTCGTGGATGCCCACTATTTCGCTATGCGCACGGACGGTGTGCTCGATCTGCTTGATAAATTCCTCGCTCGGCGGCATGCCAAGCAGGGGGTCCATCGTTTCCTTTGCCGCGCGAAGGCCGGAGAAAATAATGAAGGCGGAAACCGCAAGACCGCAGTAAGCGTCTATATTGATACCGGCAAATCGGGATATCAAAAGGCAGATGAGAACGACGGAGGTGGCAACGCAGTCCGAAAGGCTGTCCTGCGCGGTTGCGCGCATCGCGGAGGACGATATCTTGCCGCCTACACGAAAATTGTACAGCGCCATATAAGCCTTGACAAGGCAGGAAACCGTAAGAATTACCACGGCGGCAATGCTGAATTCGACCGCCTCGGGGTGAATTATCTTTTCTATCGAGGTCTTGCCAAGCTCAAATCCGACGAGAATTATTATCATCGAAACGAGAAGCCCGGAAAGATACTCGATGCGCCCATGGCCGAAGGGGTGATCCTTATCCGGCTTTTGACCCGACATGCGGAAGCCGATCAGAGTGATGACGGACGAGCCGGCATCCGTGAGGTTGTTGAAGGCATCCGCCATGATCGAGATAGCTCCGGAAAGTAATCCCGCAAGCAGCTTGATGCCGAAAAGGAGAATGTTGAGAAGTATGCCCACGGTGCCGCAAAGCGTGCCGTATGCCGCGCGAACCTCGGGCGAGGATGTATTCTCACGATTTTTTATGAAAAGCTTAGCTAAAAGGTTTATCATGCTAACTCCAAAAGACTCATGGGTTGTTGCATAAAATATATGCAACAACCCGGTGATTGATCACTCTACGACTACTACGCCGTCGTCCTTGACGGTGACGGTCATGCCGTCCTTTACGTAGTCGAGAAACTCCTGTCCGAGACAGTCAATGACGGGCATGGTGATGTCCGTTACCCAAACGCTTGCAAGAATCGCTCCTGCCGCGGCAAGGGAGTCGATATGCTCGGAGAAGAGCATGCATGCAGGCTGACGCTTCATCGAGCATGCACAGTAGAGAACGAGACCGCCCGTGGTCGAGCCGATGGTCTGGGGCAGGCAGAGGGCCTTGCCGCAGAGGGGCTTGCCGTTGATCTCGGGGTTGTTCTGGTCGCCGCATTTGAGCTGTTTGTCGCCAAACTGAAGGCCCATCTGCATCGATGCGAGGGTGTTGAAGCCCTGATGCGTTACAACTGCTTCGGCACAGGCGGTGCCGGGGGCAACTACGCGTCCTTTGAATTCTCTCATCTTCATTTACCTCCTTTGGTGATTGCCGCAAGGATCTCGTCGTCGGTGTAATAGCGCGCGGATGTGTATGTGCGGAGCTTGTTGGACGAGGTGATGACGGGCATCTTCTTGCACAGCGGATTGTTCATATACATCAGCGGACAGATATATGAAGTGATAACGCCGGTTGCCTTAAGTCGAGCGGCATATTCGGTCTTGCCGAACTCCTCAAGTACCTTGGGGGGCGCAGTAAAGACGGTGGGAATGAGGACGGTCTTGTTGCCTGCCTCCTTGAGCGCCGCTTCAACCTTAACAGTCCAATCCTTGAGTTGTTCAAGCGACATGTGGGGGCATCCCATGAAGCAAAGCTTCGGGGTGGCATTCGGATTCTTCCAGACAACGGGATAGTTAGCCTTGACGCGCTCAAGCTCCTCATCGGTTATTATGTATTCCTTTGCGCCCTCGGCGATGAGGGAGCGGCCAAGCTCCTTTGCTTCGGGGGTCAGGTTGTCGATGTGGTAAAGACCGACGGCACCGTTCGATGCGGTTGCCGCGCCGAAGTCCTTGAGGTAGGTACATGCGGCATCGTCAAGCTCCGAGCCTATCCATTTGTCAAGACCTACGACATAGGGGACGTCCTCCATGACCTTCATGCCGATTGCGGAGCCGAGAAGCTGAGCCTCGGGCTTCTTTGTGGTTTCAATCTTGACTACCCAGGTTGCGCGTCTGCCTTCGTCGGTCAAAAGACCGAAGTAGGGAACATAGCCGACTATCGAACCCATTATGTCCATGATGCCCGAGTTGCGGTTACAGCGCGCGCCGAGGACGGAGTTGGCATACACGACGGCACTCGACTCCGCCCATGAAAGGACGTCGCCCTTTTCGGGCTTATTGCCGACTTGGTCAAGATAGCAAGCGCAGGTGAAGGCATCGTCCGAGAGCAGACCGAGCTTTTTGAGCTGACCCTCATAGAAATCCTGCTTTGTGTACATCAGCTTGTTGAAAACGATATTTTGCAGGAAATTAGCCGGCACGTTTTTATCAATGGGTCTGGGGTCGACCGAGAAGGTCTGGCCGGACTTCACGCCGGCGTCGAGAAGCTGCTGCATCAGCTCGTAAACGGGCGACATGACCTTAAGGCCGAAGGATGTAACGAGGTGGTTGTGCTTGCTTGTAACGGGAACCATTTTCTCTGCCCCGAAGGCGTCGCCGAACATGACCATGGTCTTCATGACCTTAGCCATCGTTTCGCCTTGAGAGCCGTTCAGTATCGCCTGTTGTTCTTCATTAAGATACATGGCTTTTGCTCCTTATTTCAAATAGATTTCACTTATAAAAGGCAGTTTATATTTTCATTGCAGCGTCCCATGCGCCCCAAATGACCGTGCGCAGGTTGCCGACCTTCTTTGCGTCGCCGATTACATGCACGTGCGCGCCCTTTTCGGTGAGGGGGGCGGGATTGTAGCCGACGGAGAGAATGACGGAGTCCGCAGGAAGCTCAAAGGTCTTGCCCTCCTTATCCGCAACGACGACACAGCCGTCCTTTATCTCCTTGACACCGGTCTCAAGATATACGGGGACCTTGTTGGTCTTGAAGCAATCGCGCAAATAGCTGGTGTTGGCAAGGCAAATGCCGGGGGTAACGATGAGGTCATCCATCATTTCGACGATGGCGGGCTTCTTGCCGCGCAGGAACAGCTCGTATGCGATCTCGCATCCGGTCAGTCCGCCGCCGATGACGACGACATTCTCTCCGACCTCCTTCTTGCCGAGGAGGAAGTCCACCGCCTCGATGCTCTTTTCCACACCGGGGATGGGGATGCGCTTTGCCTTTGCACCGGTTGCAACGATGACCTCGTCCGCCCCGAGAGCGGTGACATCCGTGACCTCGGTGTTGAGCTTGACACTTATGCCGGGATAACGGGTCAGCTCGCGCTTGTACCATGCGATAAGCTCGCGGTCCTTTTCCTTAAACGAGGGTGACGCCGCCGCGATGAACACGCCGCCAAGCTCGCCGCTCTTTTCGTAGAGGGTTACGGTGTGGCCGCGCTTGGCGCAAACGATTGCGGCTTCCATACCGCCGATTCCGCCGCCGATGACGGCAACCTTCTTTGCCTTCTTGGCAGGCTCAAGGTGGTACTTCTTCGACTGCATGGTCTCGGGGTTGAGCGCGCAACGCGCAAGACCCATGGTGTCGGAGAGATCCTGAGTGTTTGCGTGACCCTTGGAGGAGGAGAAATTGAAGCATCCACTGTGGCAGCAGATACAGGGCTTGATGTCCTCAAGGCGATCCTCAAGGAGCTTGGTTACCCATTCGGGGTCGGTAAGGAACTGGCGTGCAACGCCCATGCCGTCGATCTTGCCGGCGGCAATGGCCTCGGCGGCGGTCTCGGGGGTCATGCGGCCGGCGCAAACCACGGGAATATCAACGAAATTCTTGATGTGCGCAACATCGTCGAGATTGCAGTTTTGCGGCATATACATAGGCGGATGCGCCCAATACCAGGAGTCGTACGTACCGTTGTCGGCGTTGAGCATGTCGTAGCCGGCATCTTCGAGATACTTTGCCGCACGTTCGGATTCTTCCATGTTACGGCCGACCTCGGTGTAGTCCTCTCCGGGCATTGCACCCTCGCAGAAGCCCTTCATCTTGGACTCCACGGAGTAGCGCAGGGAAACGGGGAAGTCCTCGCCGCAACGCTCCTTGATGGCGCGAACGACCTCTACGGCAAAGCGATATCGGTTTTCAAAGCTTCCGCCGTAATCGTCGGTGCGCTTGTTGAAGAACTCGATGGCGAATTGGTCAAGCAGGTAGCCCTCGTGAACGGCGTGAACCTCAACTCCGTCAACTCCGGCGTCCTTGCAAAGCTTTGCAGTTTTTGCAAAAGCCTCAATGATCTCGTGGATCTGCTCCACGGTCATCTCGGGGCAGATGATGTCGTGCGCCCAACGGCTGGGCTGGGGGCTGGGGGATGCAAGCTCGTGCGAGGTGTCGATGACGGGCTTGATCAGCGCACGGGTGAACTTATTCTTGTGCATGGGAGCAATAAGCTCCGTGATCGCCCACGAACGACCCATGCCTGCGGTGAGCTGAATGAAGAGCTTCGCGCCGGTCTTGTGGATCTCGTCCATAAAGACCTTAAGCTCCTCAAACATCTTCGGGTTCTGCCAGAGCCATTTGCCCCAGAAGGTGTCGCGCAGGGGAGCGATACCGGGGATGATGAGGCCGACGTTGTTCTGTGCGCGCTCAAGGAAGAGCTTTGCCGCTTCCTTGTCAAAATGACAGCCGCCAAGCTCAAACCAACCGAAAAGGGAAGTGCCGCCCATCGGGCACATGACTATGCGGTTCTTGATCTCAACGTTGCCGATCTTCCAAGGCGTAAACAACGCCTCGTATTTTGGGTCAATGTTGTTCATGGATACGATCTCCTTATATTATTTTAATTTATAGCCAATTGTAAAACTGCGTTTTATAATTGAGAGCCGCGCGGCGGGGAACGCGCGCTTATCAGCCGCTACGGCTTCCCTCGGCGCGCGGACTCGCTTGGCTCGTCTATGCGGCGTTTTTTCGTCGGCAAAGCCACCGAAAAACGAATTATTATTAAATTTGTTGAATTTTACAATCGGCTATTATTTTAATTTATTATAACATATTATGGCAACAAAGTCAATAAACATACCGTCAATTATCGTTGATGATCGGGTCATTCCGTATAATACTTTGGCCTTTTTCCTTCGTTTATCAGGTCAAGGACAGCGCGGACGAGGTACTCCGGGCTGTCGGAGTAGCAATTGACGGTGTCGCCGCCGCGGTGATTGGTGAGGGTGACGTTATCGAGTGCCACGAAGGGATCGTTCGCCGCAAGTGGCTCGTGGGGAAAGACCTCAAGTGCCGCGCCCATGATGCGACCCTCGCGCAGAACCTCGGCAAGGTGATCGTAGTCAACAAGGTAGGCACGGGCGGTGTTGATAAAGGTGGCAGTCGGCTTCATCAGATCAAGCTCGTGCGCACCGACTATTTGCTCCTTGTTTGCAGTACGTGCATGGATGGAAACGATGTCCGATTCGTGGTATAGTGTGTCTTTGTCCACGAGCTTGACGTTAAGTCGAGCCAGATCCGGGTCGTCGGGGGAAACGCCGGGGTCGGTGGCGAGAATATGAACGTCAAAGGGTGCAAGCTTGTGTGCCACAAGTCTGCCAATGGTTCCGAAGCCGACCAGACCCACGGTTTTGTGACGAAGCTCGAAAACTCTGCCCACGTTCGGGAAGTTCTCGCGCCATTCGCCCTGCTTCATCGCATAATGCGCGCGAGCGATGTTCCTCGTTTCGCATATCATGAGCGCCACCGTCAGCTCGGCTACGGCATTGCCGTTGTGCGCCGGGTTGTTGAGCACGGGAATTCCCAGCTCGTGTGCGGCCTGCATGTCGATGTTTTCAAGTCCTCCGCGGTTGGTAAGAATGTACCGGAGCTTCGGCGCGGCTTCAAGCAGGGAGCGCGGAACGGGGCAAAGATGCACCATAAGCAGGTCGGCATCCTTTATTGCTTCGTAAAGCTCGGGTGGAGGAGGGAATGAATACGCGCCCTCCTTTTCGAGCCTGTCAACTATCGCACGCATTTCGTTTCGCGTGTGCGCACCGAAATACGGCACGCTTATCAGCTCAATATCGGGGAAAAGCGCCATACAGTCGCGGTAAAACTCTTCCTTCATAAAATGATCGGCAACACATACTATTTTCATTTCGTCACCTCCTGTGTGTTAAGAAAATTATATCATAAAAGCGCGCATTTTTCAATGAGTTATGCGAAAAAACCGGCTGAGTTTTTCAACTCAGCCGGTTAGCGGTTATCTTCAATACCTATCGATCAGTTTTCTCTCTTCTTTGCAACGATTGCGGTTCCGAGAACTGCAACAGCCGC
>JBJDZD010000149.1:0-4712 GCA_051867815.1 Eubacteriales bacterium
CGCAGCCGCTCCCGAAGGAACTGCTGTCAACAATGCAGCTGAATTCGCGGCTATGACTGCGGACGGCACTTACTATCTCGCGGCTGATATTACTATCGATGCAACCTACATGACGTATTTTACGGGTACTCTCGACGGTAACGGCCACACCGTAACCGTATCCGTCCCCATGTTCCACACCGTCGGCGGTTGTGTCAAGAACCTCAAAATCGAGGGTGACGTAACGACTGCATACGGAAGCACTCAAACCTCCGATACCACCCCCACCATATATCCTTGGGCTGATGTCGGCATCGGTGCGGTAGCCGCATTTGCAGTTGCTCCCGACGGCAAGACCGTTGAGTTCGATAATATCGTATCGAATGCAAAGGTCACCTGCGACCACAACAATACGGAGTACGTCAACAACGCCGGCGAGACAAAGACGGCAGCTGCTGCGGCAGGCGCGATCTACGGCGTCGGTGAGGGCAACATTACCATTTCCAACTGTACCAACAACGGTGAGATAACCGGTAAGGATCAGGTCGGCGGCTTTGCAGGTTGGGCTGACAGAGGTACTGCCTCCACCATTACCGTTATTAACTGCGTAAACAACGGCACCGTCAATATGGCCGGTAACTACGGCGGCGGTATCGTCGGACGCGGCTCGGAAGGCACGAACGTATTCACGAACTGCACCAACAACGGTGCGCTTAATTGCTATAAGTCCCAGTTCGGCGGTGTCGTAGGCTATGTCAAGCACGCCGGCGACTTAACCATTACCGGCTGTGTAAACACCGGCGTTCCCTCCGACTATGACACTACCGACACCAATTATCCCAACTTCGGCGGTATCGTCGGTGTTACCGATGCGTCTGCAGCGGGTCTCACCATCACTATTGATGGCTGTGTAAACACCGCAAGCTTCAACCCCGTAACGGTTTCCGGCATTGTCGGCGGCGGTATCGCCGCAAAATTGATTTGCAAGCAAAGCAACGGCAAGCTGATAGTTAAGAATTGCCTTAATACCGGTGAATTCACCAACTGCGCGACGGTTGGCGGTATTGTTGGTCAGGCTCTGTCAGCAAAAGAAATCCTTTCCACCCTTGAGATCACCCGTTGCACCAATTTCGGTGACATTATGGGAGCTTCCACCGCGACCTCCGGCACCTGCCGTATAGCCGGTATCATCGGTCACACCGAGTGGATAAGCGTTACTGCCGACCATTGCGTGAACAACGGTGTAATCAGCGACAGCGAAACCACTACCGGCGTTTATTCCAACATGGGCGGTATTCTCGGCTACTTCGGCGGCGATAAAGCCGTTTACGACGGAACCGTCAACACCTTCACCGCGTGCGTAAACAACGGCAAGATCAACGGCGTAAACAGCCCCAAGAATGCCAGAGCGGGCGGTATCGTAGGTCACACCCTTTCCGGTATCACCTTCAATAACTGCGTAAATACCGGCGCGATCTTCAGTAAGAACGACCGTGCGGGCGGTATCTGCGCATCCGGCGGCGACTCCAATAAGGTCAGAGTCATCACCTATAACTATTGCTTCAACTTCGGCGCAATCGAAGGCAAGCAGGTCGGAGGTATCTCCGGCTACCAGTACGGCAGCGAGGACGAGACCAACACCGCGTACGCACTCGTTAACGGCTGTGCTAACTTTGCACCGGTTAAATCCCCCGTCGGCGGCTATGCGGCAGGTATGATTGCATACTACAATGCGTCAAGGAACACGTACATCAACTGCTTCAACGGCGGTGCGATCACTTCCGAGGGCGACGAAACCGGCCACAAGGCAAACATCCTCGGCTGGAACAACAAGCAGGCTCACATTGCGGCTAACATCACCGGCAACATCTATGTTGACGGCACCTGCGCATTGCTCTTCAGCGAGAATGCCGGTTACACCGCAGAAACCGACCCCACTCCCGTATTCGTAGCAGCTAATGCCGATGCTGTGGCTTACGCTAAGGCCGGCACAGCCGCTGAGGCTGTTGCCGCTATCAATGCGGCTGCAGGCAAGACCGTTCTCGCCATTGAGAACGACGTAGTTGTTGCCGTTTGCGACCACGGCTATCTCGGCAAGACCGTCGAAGCCGAGGCTCCCACCTGCGCTCAGGCAGGTCACGAGGAAGGCATGGAGTGCGCTGTTTGCGGACATATTACCGGCTGCGCTGTGATCCCGGCAACCGACAACCACGAATATGAAAACGGAACATGCAAGAACTGCGGCGCGGTCGAGGGTGCTCAGACTCCCGATACCACCGAGCCGGGTCAGTCCGGCGACACCGGTGACTCCGCTTGGATCTATCTCGCATTTGCGGCAGTTGCAGTTCTCGGAACCGCAATCATTGCAAAGAAGAGAGAAAACTGATTTAGTTCAAGCAAATTAAACATTTTTGGACCGACGCACTCGCGTCGGTCCTTTTTTGCGACGAAATTCTGTCAGTAGCGCGCCGCCCCTATGTGATACACTTTCATTCAGTCGGGAATACAATGAAATCAGGAGGATAAATGAAAGAGATAAGTATTAACATCAACGGCATCTGGCCGACGCCGGAATGGGCTGTTGCCGGCACGCGCGGCAGCTTCGGCGCGGCGTGGATCTGCCTTGAGTTCTCGCCCGAATGGGAGAAACTTCATAAAAGGATCACCTTTTTTCCGGCGGACGGCTCGGATGCGGTCGCTCTGACCGTCGAGGATGACCTTGTCCGAGTGCCGGACGAGGTCATGGCGGCGGCAGGCACTGCCTCGTTCGTCATTGACGGTGTTCGTGAGGGCGAGATACTCATTACCAAGCGCGGAGAGCTGAGAGTGGTCGATACGGTCAATCCGGGAGGACGGGAACCCGTCCTGCGCACGCCCTCGGACTACGAACAGCTCCGCGCCGAACTGCAAAAACTGAAAGAGAGGATAATATGAATGGGATCGCGTTTTTTTAAGAATTATGACGGCTACAAAATAACCTACCCCTTTGGGAAAAGGGTGATTTTCGGCAAGGAGGAGATGCACTACGGCACCGATCTCGTCGCCCTGACGGAAAACGGTGCGGCGGTCAGTGATTGGGTCGTTGCCTTTGACGACGGCGAGGTCATTTATGCCGGTTACAACTCGCTTTCCGGCTACCATTGCCGCATAAGGCACGACGAAACGGCTGTTACGCTCTATTGCCATTTCAAAAAGGATACGATGCGCGTTAAAACGGGCGACCGCGTGCGGCGCGGCGACGTGCTGGGATATATGGGCAGCACGGGCAGAAGCACCGGCGCGCACCTTCATTTGGGCGTTTATATGTACGGAAAATCCGTCGACGCCGAGAAATATTTCGATAAAAATTTAAGTGAGGTGAATAAGATGACCCTGACACATGAAAGAAAAGTTCTGAGAAAGGGCGCGTTCGGCGAGGAGGTGCGGCTGTTGCAGACCCTGCTCCGCTTCCACGGTGCGGATATCGAGGCGGATTCGAGCTTCGGCCCGGCAACGCATAACGCGCTCGTTGCGTTCCAAAAATCGCGCGGTCTGTCGCCTGACGGAAGTGCAGGCCCGGCAACATGGTCACAGCTGATGAAAATCCGATAAAGTGGTTGACACGGGAGCAGAAAGGTGATATAATGGTGCTGAAATAATCGGCCTCGCGCCCGAGCTGCACATCGCCGAAAAATTATTCAAGGAGAGGACTCGAAAATGAAAAAGAGACTGATATCGCTTCTGCTGCTTGCATCGCTGACATTCACGTGTATCGCCTGCACCGGAGAGGGGGAAGTCACTACCGCTCCCAAAGAGGAGACGACGGAGAATCCCGATACCAATGACCAAACCACCGACGAGCAGACCGAGGATACGCCCGATACGGGTGTGCTTGACAAGAGCAAGAAATACTCCTTCCTTTTCATCGGAAACAGCTATACGCATTACAATAACATGCCCGAGTCGATCTTTGCCGAAATCCTCAGATCAGCCGGTTATAATGCGAGCGTGACCATGATAACAAAGGGCGGTTGGTTCTTGATGGATTCCGCCAAATCGACGGATGAGGTCGGTGCGAAGGTTGATGCCGCGTTTAAGGCGAGGAATTTTGACTTTGTAATCATGCAGGAGCAGAGCACGCGCCCTGCCGCTGCTCCCGAAAAGTTCTATACAGGCGTTCGCAACCTCACCGAAAAGGTCATTGCCGACGGTGCGACCCCCATCCTCTACGGTACTTGGGGCAGAAAGACCGGCCACAGCGTTCTGGCCGATAACGGCTGGACGAATGAGAGCATGACCTGGAAGATCGCGGCGGCTTACGAGGCAATAGGTGCCGAGCTGGGCATAGACGTGGCGCAGACGGGCTTTGCCTTCTACGATATTTATACGAATCACAGCGAGATCGAGATTTACGACAGCGACAAAACTCATCCGAGCGCAATAGGCAGTTACCTTGCCGCAATGACGATCTTTGCCAAGATCACGGGTGTCGACCCGACCACTGTCGCGTATAACGCCGGCATGTCGGCAGACGTTGCCGCCATAATCAAGGAAGCGGCTCGCAAGGCCGTCTTTGAAGCGCCCGAAATTCCTGCGGAGTATAAGACCTCATCGGTTGGCGTTGAGTATAAGCTCAATTATACCGTCCGCGACGAAAATATGAAAAATCTGACTGCTATGCCGGCTCAGTCAAGGCTCATTTCCGTGCTTACGGGGGGTACTTACCCGAACGGCAAGAGCTTTTCCGGTATCCT
>JBJDZD010000150.1:0-24321 GCA_051867815.1 Eubacteriales bacterium
AAGTGGGAGCCTCGGCGTCAACGTCAACGGTGGGATAATTGTGGTCGCAAACGAGAGCGGAAAGCTCAAAGGTCGTAGCGGTGTACTTGGGAGTTTCGTCGGTCGTGCTGTGAGTAGCTGACTTTTCTACGGAAATGGGGTAGGAGTAGCCCGTGGGAACGAAGTTGCCGCTGAACGTGCCGTCTGCACAGTCGTATGCCTTAACGTATGCAAGACCTACTGCACCGACCGTACCGCCGGAGAGTGTGCCGCTTACGTAGTTGCCGGAGGTTTCAATTTCAGCACCGCCGCCGCAGTAACCGATGAGGTATGCGGGAGCGCGAACTGCGGTCTCGGCTGCGGTAATGTTACCGGTGGTAAGACAATCCTTGATAACGAGCTTGGAGCCTTCACTTGCTTTAGCACGGTTGTGGCCTGCGATACCTGCAACACCGGTGTCGGCGTTTGTAACGCTGGCTTCGAGAGAAGAAGTAATGACGGTAACGTCACCCTTGTTTACGCAATGGGAGAACTCGAAAACGCCAACGCCGCCGGTTACGCCGTTTCTGCCGGAGATACCGCCGGCGGTGAGATCAGCGGTTACGTTACCGAGGTTTACGCAATTTCGGAATGCTGCCTGGATGGCTACGTCGCCTTCCTTGTACGTGCCCTTGTGGTTAACACGACCGCAGATACCGCCTGCAGCGTAGTCACCGATAACGTCACCGGTGTTAAGGCAGTATTCAACGATGAGAGCGTTGTTGTTGACATAACCTACGATACCGCCGGAGCAGTTGCTGCCGATGCCTGTGTCGCCGGTAATGTTACCGGTATTGGTGCAATTCTTGATGATCATGACGTTGCCTGCATTGGCCTGAGTAAGACCGAGAATGCCTGCGGCGTGCGTCTTGACTGCGGTATCGATTCTGGTGACGTCTGCGGTATTGATGCAGTTTTCAATGGTGAGCGCACCGGAGCCGTAGGAGATGATTCCCGCGATCTGGGTGGTACCGGTTATAGCGCCGTAGTTTGCGCAGTTTTTGATCTCGGCAGAGCCTGCCGTGTTGGATACACGGTTTACAACGCCGGATACGTATCCTGCGGTAGAGGTGATCTTACCGTAGTTAACACAGTTTTCAAATTTAGCGGTTATATTCTTGTCGGTCCAGCCGTAAACACCGCCGGCATATTTCTTGACGGAGATGTCACCCTTGTTAACACAATTCGTAATTGTGATAACGGAGCCTTCCGCAGACCATGCCGCAACGGCTGCAGCTCTGGTGTTGTCGGTGGTGCAGGTGATCTTTACTTCGGATGTGATGCCGTCGAAGCCTGAGGTTCCGTTTGCAAGAACGGCAACTGCCGCGATGAAATCGTTGGGGGTTCCGGCGTCATCAACGTAAGCGGTTGTTTCGGTAACGTTAATTTCGCCCGTAACGTTGAGGTTCTTGATGGTAGCGTTTTCAACGGTACCGAACATGGGAACGGTGGTGGTAACGGTCTTGCCGTTGCCGTCGAAGGTGCCGGAGAATACGCCTGCATAGGTAGCATCGAGGGTAATATCTGCCGCGAGATAATATGTACCCGTTGCTTCCATAGCCGCGAATTCAGCTGCGCTGTTGACGGCAGTTCCTTCGGGAGCGGCTGCGATGGTTAGACCCATGGCAGCTGCCAGCGTGAGGATCATGCTGACGGAGAGGATGATGCTGAGAATCTTCTTCATGATGTTTTTCCTTTCGAAAATTTCGGTCTGCGCCGAATTGATACATATCAATTATAACATCTAAATTTCAAGTTGTCAATACATTTTTACAAAATGTTGCTTATTTATGAAACAATTATCGACGATTTTGCACAAAAAGAATGTCTGCGCGGCTGTATTGCCGCGCAGACCGGTGGGTTATTTGGAGTAAGGGGTAGGCTCAAAGTTCTCTGCGATATAGGTGCAGAGCAGAAGGGCCTTGTTTACCAGCTGGTAGTTTATGCCGCCCTCGTAAAGTGCCGCGTAATACTCGTGCGATTCGCTGTTTTCGGGGAACGAGGAGCTTGTGCCGTGAACGTCGGCGTAAGTGCGGAGCTTGGTCTTGTAGGCGGCAAGCTTTTCGGCGTTGTCCGCAAGGTAGGTCGTATAGCTGTATTTGGAGAAATCACAGCCGAGGCGAACGCCGGGGTTGAAGTTATTGGAGCGGATGGGTCGCATGGTGGAGGAGAGAGTGCCGCCGTCCGGGACGAACACGGGAGGGGCATACGCGCCCAAAGCCTCGGCCTTTGCACGGTAGGTCCGGGGGATGTCGTAGCTTGAGGCGGTGAACCATGAATGCCACGTGAAGATGACGTTTGAATACGACTTGTATTTGGTCATCAGCGGCCATATGTCACGCTCGTAATTCCAGAATGGAGTGGAGGAGTTGCTCGGCCCTTTGACGTCAAGGCGTATGAAGATGCGGTTCGCGCTGACCTTTATCACTTCCTCAAGGGTTGGTATTTTGTACGGTGTAAGCTTTGCGGACGAGCCGCCGTTGCCCTCCTTCAGATTCAACTGCATCAACTGCTCGTAGGTCCAATCAGCAACGTTATGGGAGCTTGGCAAGCCGTTCTTGCCCGCCATTTCCTCGACGTTGGTAGTGCGCGTCAGCGTAGCGTCGTGAATGAGGATGAAAACTCCGTCCTTTGTAAGTTGGGGGTCGATCTCTATCATGTCGCATCCCATGCGGATTGCGCTGATGATGCCTTCGATCGAATTTTCTGGGTAGTAGACCATATCACCGCGGTGCGCGCAGGACATAAGCCTGCCGTCCGGGGTGAGCGTTGCCGCCATTTTCTCGTCAAAATCCAGCATCCAATCGGGGGTTTTGAATTCGATGGCCCAATGCATGGGAAGTGAGAAAATGTCGTCCACGTAGTCACGGGATGCCGGGAGAGTGTACTCAAACTCCAAATCCGACAGCTCGTAGGCAACTTTTTCATCCGCGAGAAGCTCTGACAGCCGTGCGCAAGCCATGCCGACTGCGGTCTTATTGCCTGCGCTGACGGTAAGCGAGGTGTCGGATGAGCGGATTGCGAAATCGTCCGGGCCGCCGTCCTTGGCGGAAACATCGAGCTTGACGGTGATAACATGCTCCTCGGGAGCGTTTCTCTCCACAACGACATTTAACCGCGCTCCGGTGAGCTTACCGATGCGGTGCGCAAGCTCCTTTGCGTAATCGGCGTACCCGGAGGCGTAAGCAACGGTATATTCACCGAGCGGAACGCCTCCGACGGTGACGTTTTCCTTTGCGTATTCAGCCTTCGTGACGTCAAGCAGGTCGGATGCAAGCGAGAGGGAGCCGTCGGTCATGTATTTTTCGATAAAGAGGTCAACCGCGCGGACGACTGCTTCGTCGTTGCCGCCGGATATGACGACGCGGCTGCCCTTGACGGCTATGACGCTGTCGTTATAGCCGAGACCGTTAAGCGCGGCGCCGGATTCCTCGCGATTCGTCGCCCCCACGAGAATTTCGTAGGGGTGACGCGCGGAGACGTCCGTTCCCGGCATTTCAAAGTCGTCGTCGAGGACGATGCTTACGCCGTATTTTTCATTAATTGCGGCTCTGAGCCGGGTAAATGCGCTCTTTATCTCGCTTGAAGCTTTTTCGGACCGAATAAGCTTGTATTCGGTGGCGCCGTCGGCGATTATGCTCAGCTTTTCCGCCTCGGGAGCTTCGGCGGTGGTTTCTTCGGTGGTTGCGGTGCCGTTCCCCGTGCAGGAGGCGAACAGCATTGCCGCAGCAAGCAAGAGAATGAGGTATGAAAGCGGTTTTTTCATGGTAATTTTTCCTTTTCGGGGGATGATCACATTTCTCTCTTAAAGAGATAGAGAACGATACGGCGCGGCGGCAAGACCCGTCGGCGATAGAGGTTGGCATGCAGACGGTAATACGTCCTTGCCATGAGCTTCAGGTCACGCGATTGCGCACCGTAGCCGAATTCCTCGGCGGCAATGGCATCAAATACGCGAACAAGCTGTTCCTCGCGCATGGGATAGCGCGGTGCTTCAAACTCAGTCATGCCCTCTTCGGGTGCGGCAACCGCAAGCTCGCGCTCGCACTCTTTGGCAATACGCGCGGCAAAATCCGAGCTGAATTCGCCGTTCTCGGGAGTGAAACCGCATTCGCGAAGCAGATTCGTTATCATTTCGCCCATTCGGCGCACCTTGGTGCGGTCGGGAACGGTTTCGGACTTCTCGGAGGTCTCGTAGAACTCGCGCAGAAGCGCTTCGCGCTCCGCGGCACTCTTCTTCGCACGCTTCAGAACGATGGCAAAGAACAGGCCGATGACGGCGGCGACTGCGAGGATGATGCTTGCAATGAGCACTATTTTCGTTATGAGAGCACGCAGAGCCTCGCGGCGCTGTGCCTCAAGGAGCTGTTCGATCTCGTATTCCGTCATACCTTCAAAGGGATCGTGATTTTCTTCCTCTTCCTCGCCGCCCGTCGTTTCGCCGCCGGAGGGGGGACGGACTGTGCCGTTTGAGGAGCTTTCGGTCACGTACATGGCGTCGTAGTATTCGGGGGTGGCTTCGTACTGTACCCAGCCGATGCCGTCGTACCAGACTTCGACCCATGCGTGTGCGTTGTTGTCGCGAACGGTCGACTTGTAATTGGCAACGGCGTCGTCCGAGCGGTTGGTGCTGAAGCCGGAAGCGATATAGCCCTCAACGTAGCGCGCAGGTATGCCTGCCTCACGCAAAAGGAGAACGAGGGACGAAGCATACTGAACGCAGTAGCCCTCATGCGTTTCGGAAAGGAAGGTCTCGATGCCGTCGAGGGTGTTTTCCCCGCCGAGGACAGTGGGGGAGAGGGTGTAGGTGTATCTCGACTCGTCGCCGAGGTAATTAATGATCTCCATGACCAGCTTGTGGCGCTGAATGTAGACCTCGCGGTCGGTCACGGCGGACACAAGCTCGTATTTTTCCTCGCCGTTTGTGTACTCGATGTGTTTGTACTCGGATTTGTTCGCGGCGAGAGAGAAATCCGCAGGCACGGGGTCCTGATAATCTTCCTTTACGACCGCATTGTCAATGATCTCACGGAAAATGTCGGTGATTATCTGCGAGTCGGCACGTTTGGTGTAGGTATCGTAGACGAAGGGAGTGTACTTGTCGAGCAGAGTCGCCTGATCGTTGAATGCGGCGCGTTCCACATAGTCGAAGCTTTCAAAGTACAGAACGGCGGTGTCGAGCTTGGGGGCGTAGAACTGCACAGGCTCGCCCGTATCCGGGTCGATGATCTCGGGAGTTTTGATCATTTCGCGGTCAACGCTTCCGTCGGGGTGAAGGGTGTAGACCGCCACGCCGACCTGTTGCGGAATGTGGATCTCCTTGGTGCCGTCGTTGGATATCGATACGACTTCGTAGACGAGATTGCTTCCGTCCCAGAGGGTAAGCGAGAACGTACCCATGCGCTCGTCACTGTTGCTGACGGATAGCGGGACTCTGCCGTTTTCAACGGCAATGCGCGTGCGGTTGAAGTCGGTGATCAGGTCGGCAAGATTGATATGGAAGCGGTCGCTCTTGTATCTCGGGATCATTGCAACGGCGGCGTAGCCCGCCTCGGTCTTTTGAGCGGCGCGGTAGCTGGTATAAAGACCGTCAAAGTAGTTGCCGTAGCTTATTGTGCTTGCCTCGTCCGAGCCGTATTTGCGCAGGAGATTGAAGGCGCTTCCGGATGTGCTTATTGAGGACGGAGAATACGCGCGGATGTGGAAGGAGGGCATGTAAAGAATGAGATCCTTGAAGTCCTCCGAGCGCTTAATGTTGACCTGGGAGATCACGTAGCCGTATTTTTCAAGTCTTTTGATGCTGTCCGTGACGTCCTTGCCCTCCTCGGGGACACCGTCATCCGTCATTATCTTGAAGAAGTTATAAAAGATCGACTCTGACGCATCGGTGTTGGTGGGGAACATGGAGCGGTAGTGCTCCAGCAGGTCGCTGTTCGGTTCAGCCGTGACCCATTTGCCGTCCACGTAGTCGGTGGCTATCCAACCGCGCAGGTAGATGCTTCCCGGATAGTTGGATTCAACCGTCATAAGCGGAGTGTAGGTGTAATAACGGGGCGTTGCCATGGTGTCGCGCGGATCGAAATTGTGCGAATTTCCCTCAAAGGCAAGCACGTCGAGCGCAGGGTCGTCGCCCATGAGGTAGGCGGTGACGTAGTCCCTGTAATACTCCAGCTTGTCGTCGATTGCGGGAATTGTCTTGAAGCTGTCCGTCGTCGATGCCGCAGGCAGGAACATTGCCGCAAAGGCAACGATGAACATTCCGGCTCCCGCAAGACCGCCCAGAGCGATGCGGCGCAAAAGCAGTCGGCTGCGGTATTTCTTGACTATGCGAACGGACCTTCTGTCATCGGCCTTTTGCCGGCGCAGGCGTTGCCGTTCGGCTTTTTTCTCCGCCTTTGCGGCGAGCTTTTGCTTGCGCGTCTGCTTGACCTTTTTAGGCTTTGCGTCGGCAAAATAGTCGCTTATCTCGCGGTCAACCGTGATCGGCTCGGCGGATTTGCGCCTTGCCCTCTTTTCGGCTCTTGCCGCTTTTTTTGCTTCCCTCGCCGCTTTCTTGCTCAAAAGGCGTTCGGGAAGCGGAGGCTCCTCGGAGGCACCGAAAAGGTCGCCGACCTCGTCCGTCGTGCCGGCTTTCGGCGGCGCGATGAAGATGCGGTCGTAGACGTACATGACCAGAAGCGCGGCAAAGGCGGAGGTGGTCACGGCAAGTGCCCAATTCGAGCGTGAGAGGTTGTAAACGAAGATGAAAATGATCATTGCGGCGGAGAAAATGCCCGGAACGGCAATTCTTACGCGCTTAATGCAAAACGGAACGAATACGAGCGCGCAAATCAGCGTAAAGAGAACGACTGCCGTACGCACCAGCTCCCCGGGAGTACCCGTGTGGGGCGTCAGTGGGACTTGATGCGCGTCGATTGCGTAGAAGCCCATGTACTTCATGTGTCCGAGTGCGCCGTTGTACACCGTAAGGGCGGCTTCATAGACGCGAAGCAGGGGATTCGGCATCGTCAGAACGACCACAGCGCCGATGACGGCGGGAATACCGATGAATCTTCCGTATTTCCAAAGACAGCAGAGTGCGATCGCCGATACGAAGAACAAAGCCCACGGCGCGATGAAGCCGAAGCCGGCTTCGGCGGCGATACCCGTATAGGAGGCAGCTTCATCCCTGCTCAGATTCGATAAGTTGATGTCAAAGCCGAAGGCTTCGCTGACGAAGAAGGTCAGCCCGGCAACGGCAAAGAAAATGACGAGTATGCGCAATATAATGCCGAAAGCTATGTGCTTCATTGCCGCATCCGAGCTGTCGGGAGGACAGATCATCGGCCTTTTCGAAGGCGGCAAAACGGCGGCGTGGCGTTTGTATTCCTTTTTAAGACGGCGAAGCTCGCGGCGCTCAAGCTTTTTTTGTTTTCTTGCCTCCTGTTTGGCGGTTTTTATATCCGTAAGAGAGGGATCGGTGCCGTCGGAGGTGTTCGGTGCGATTTTTTCTATTTTCATTGTGTTGCCTCCTTAAAGCAGACCGAAGCCGAGGGACGTGCCCCTCTCCTCTTCGCCGTCCTTAAGCGGACTTTCCGAGTAGAGTATCATATCCTCACTCAGCTTACCGTCGATGAGCTTGATACCGTGCGCGGAAAACTGCTCGCGGCAATGCTCGATAAAGCTGCGGCGAAGTTCGGGGTAGAGGAAGCGCTCCTCTGCGGAGTAGGCGACTATCTCCGTGATGCGCGGTATTTCGCTTACATCGTTGACGACCTCGTCGTCAAGCACGGGGAGAACGACCATGACCTTCGCATCCTTGGTATCGCCTGCCGAAGCGGCAAGACGGGAGATCTTTTTGCTTGAATGAACCGTCGGAGCCGAGGTGAACAGGCGGTAGATGAGGTCAAAGTCCTCGACTGTGTGAAGATCGTAGCGGAACGCGCCCATTACCGAGCGGTCGTCGTACCACATAAGGGTGACGTCGCGCCCCGAACGAAGCTCGCGCAGAACCACGGCAACGGTTAGCTCGACTGCTCCGTCCGCGCAAAATTCGTTCATATCCTCGTAAGCTTCGTCGTTTACGAGGGTATGGATATTCGGTTTGCTCGGGTCGTCTTCGTCGAATCTTGCCGTTTCTTCCTCACCGTCGGATTTTTTGAATGGGTTGACGAAGGGCATCTCGGGCGCCTCGTCGGGAAAATGAGCGGACATATCGCAGAAGATGTAGGAGATATCCGCACTGCCGGTGTTGTAATCGTTTACGATGAATTCCTCGGATTTAGAGGAGAGCTTCCAATGTATGCTCTTGAGCGAATCGCCGGGGCGGTAGTCACGTATGTCGAAAACCTCGAGCTTGTCGTAAACGTAGGGCGCTTTTACGGTGCGCATTGCGGAATCGGAGACGCTGAGGGCATTTCCCGTGTTCAGCGTCAGCTTTCTGGGGAGAACATAGACGGTGCTGTATGTCTCCATGGGAATACGGATGCGGAAAATGCGCAAAAAGTCGTAAACGTAGATGGTGGACACACCTATCTCGTAGGTTCCGCGGAAGCGGAATTTAGTATTGCCCTTGACCGTGTAATTTGAAAGCGGAGCCATGGAAACGCGAACGCAACGCTCGCTCGTGCGCACACAGCTTCGTCTCGGTAGCTTGATATAGGCATCAACGAATGGGTAGGGCAGAATGCCTTCGTTGATAATGCGGAATTCGTACGAAAAATCGCGGAGCTTTTCAGTTACCGTGGTATCGGATGTCAGATAGAGCTTGACCGTCCACTTTGACGCCAGCGCATATAAGAATGATACGAACGGCAAGCCGAGGCAGAAGCCGAACATCACGTTCGATGCCGGAGCGCGGAGTGCCTGCGTGAATATCAGGCAACCGACGAGCGCGCACAGCCATATCCCAAAGCGATAGGTCAGCGAAATGCCGAGGCGGTCATTCCGATGTACGTTTTCCGTGTATTTTGCCTTTTTGTTCTTTTTTTCTGACATTTCAGGCAAATCGGTTGGTTATTTTCTCTTTCCCTTGTAGGGAACTGCGGTGGTACGGAGAATTTCTCCGAGGATCTCGTCGGGCGTCGCACCCTTGAGCTTGGCCTCCTGACGAAGCATGAGCCTGTGGCCGATCGCAGGGCGGAATACCGCGGCGATGTCGTCGGGAAGAACGTAGTCGCGGCCGCGGATGAAGGCGTACGCTTGAGAGAGGCGCATCAGAGCAACGGATGCACGCGGAGACGCACCGAGCGCAAGCGAAGGATGACGGCGCGTAGCACCGATGAGAAGAACGATGTAGCGGTAAAGCTCCTCATCAATATTGATGGTGGCAACGCCGGCGCGAAGCTCGCGAAGCTCCTCGCGCGTGATGACGGCGTTAACGTCGTCAAGCGGATTGTGTCCGCGGCGAGCCAAAAGAATGTTCAGCTCCTCCTCGGGGGAGGGGTAGCCCATGCGTATCTTGAGCGCAAAGCGGTCGAGCTGTGCCTCCGGCAGGGGGTAGGTGCCGACGTAGCCCGTGGGATTCTGCGTGGCGATAACGGTGAAGGGATCGGGCACGGGGTATGTCACTCCGTCAACCGTTACCTTGGATTCCTCCATTGCCTCAAGAAGCGCGGACTGCGTTTTCGGTGATGCGCGGTTGATCTCGTCCGCAAGGAGAAGATTGCACATTACAAGTCCCCGGCGGAACTCGAATTCCTCGGTGCGGCGGTTGTAGATATTAAAGCCCGTGATGTCGGATGCCATGATGTCGGGAGTGAACTGAGCGCGCTTGAAATCAAGACCCGTGACCTTCGCCACGGTTGCCGCAAGGGTGGTCTTGCCCGTTCCCGGAACGTCCTCAATAAGGATGTGGGAACCGGAGAGCATTGCCGTCAGCAAAAGGACGACTTCGGAGTGCTTGCCGACGATGACCTTTTCGATCTCGGCCATGACTGCTTGCACTTTTGCGTGGTGCTCTTTTACGTCAAATACGGGTGCCGGTGATTCACATGTCTTTTCTGTGGTTTTTTCGGAATTCATTTGTGCGATCCTTTCCATGTTAAGGTTTATTGTAATAATACTCAAAGCGGTTAAACTTATCCAATGATAATTATAGCACATTTTTGTGACGATTGCAATATAAATATGCGCCCACGGCGGCACTTTTTCGTTAAAACGGCGAAAATATTACATAACGATTTTGAATTTTTTGAAAATATCGCTCCGAACTATTGCATTATTGAATAAAATCTGCTATAATAATAAAGTAATAATTTATTTTACGGCGTTGGCTGTGAAATAAGGCCATACCAGCCGGGGAGTTAGCGGTGTCCTGTACCCGAAATCCGCTATAGCGGGGGTTCATTCCTCTTTTGAGGGCGGATCGGATGCGGTCTGCGACTCTTTCTTTGTGATGAAGGGTGGGTCTTGCGCAATCGTGCGCTGTGAACCATGTCAGGTGGGGAACCAAGCAGCATTAAGCAGTTAGTGCGATGTGCCGTGAGTTCGCCTGCCCCGAGCAGAGAAAGGGACTAACGCGTTGACGAAATGTTCGATTTTGGGGTGTATGGTCTTATTTTGGAGCTGACGCTCTTTTTTGAAAGGATTTAATATGCATCAGGCTTTATACAGAAAATGGCGGCCGACGACCTTTGACGAGGTCTGCGGTCAGGAGCACATTACCGATATTCTGAAATACGAGACTGCAGAAGGCCTTTTTTGCCATGCCTATCTTTTCTGCGGATCGCGCGGAACCGGTAAGACCACCTGCGCAAAGATTCTTTCGCGCGCCGTCAACTGCGAGCATCCCGTAAACGGCAACCCCTGCGGAGAGTGCGATTCCTGCCGCGCCATCCTTGAGGGCACGACGGCTGACGTTCTTGAAATGGATGCGGCATCAAATAATAAGGTCGACGATATCCGCACCATTCTCGACGAGGTCGTTTACACACCTTCGAACGTCAAAAAGCGCGTATACATCATCGACGAGGTGCATATGCTCTCCACCTCTGCTTTCAACGCGCTCTTAAAAACCCTTGAAGAGCCGCCGGAGCACGTGGTCTTTATTCTGGCGACCACGGAAATGCAAAAGCTTCCCGCAACGGTCATCTCGCGCTGTCAGCGCTTTGATTTCCGCCGCATAGCCACGCCCGTTCTTGTTTCAAGGCTTAAGTACATTGCCGGCGAGGAGGGGATCGGCCTGACCGACGATGCCGCACTCATGCTTGCAAGGCTTGCAACGGGCGGTATGCGCGACGCCATCAGCCTTTTTGAGCTTTGTGCCGCCGCAGGGCGCGACGTGGACGCGCGCACCGTCAGCGAGACCGTTGGCGTTCGCGGACGCGAGGCGATGAGCGAGACCGTCCGCGCGATTGCGTCAAAGAACTGCGCGCGCCTTTTTGAGATAGTTGCGGATATTGACGCATCGGCATCCGATCTCGGCGTTTTCTGGCAGGAGCTTATCGAATACTACCGCGACATGCTGGTCATGAAGACCGCACGCGCCTCGGCTTCTAAATACCTTGACCTTACGGACAGTGAAAGCGAGCGCTTGGCGGCGGACGCGCAAAGCTTCTCGCGCGAGCTGCTTTCATATCATTGCCGCCTGCTTGACGAGGCATATTCCTCAATGCAACGCCCCGGCGCATCGCGCAGAACGGTGGCTGAGCTGACCCTCGTTCGCCTTGCGGACGAAAAGCTCGGCACGACACCGGAAGCGCTTCTGGCGCGCATTGCGGCGCTTGAAGCAAAGATCGCAATGGGTGCCGCGCCTGCCGCACCGGCGCCCGAGACCAAACCGCAAGCGGAGAGCGCCGCGTTTGACGACATCGGCGATCCGCCCCCTTTTGCGGATTACGATATTCCACCCGAGGACGGCGATTTCAACCCGTATATTCCCGAGGAAGCAAAACCGAAGCCAACGCCGAAGTCTGAGTCGAAGTCTGAGTCGAAGCCCGTTCGCCCGGCTCCCGTGAAAACCGCTCCCTCCGCGCCGACTGCGGAAAACAAGGGCAGAGTTCTGCGCCCCATCCGTCAATGGGCGGAGATACTCGAAGCTTTTGAGGCGTCGGCGGCTCCCGTGGCATCACTTTTGAAAAACGAAAACGCCTATATCGACGGCGAGGGAAGGATAATTATATACTATTCCCAGCCGCTCGTGAAATTAATGCTTGCACCGCCCGATAAGATGCGCGCCTTCTGCAGTGCCGCATCCTTGGCACTTGACCGCCCCATAGATGAAAAAACCGTCATCTTTGAACAGGTCAAAAAGGGCGAGCCGCCGAGCAACGCAAGCATCCTCGCAGACGAACTTGAAAAGCTTTCGCAATCATAAAAATATACGTTACGGAAGGATGGAGATTGTCATGAAAAGAACGTTATCTTTCTTGCTTATTTTGTCTATGTGCCTGTCGTTCGCCGCTTGCACGTCATCCGAAGTGCCGCCCCGGACCTCCGCCGTCGAGGAAACGACCGAGGCACCTGTCACGGACATCGACCTCACACAGTATAAGTTTATTCGCCCGGAAAAGTCGTCGGCGGCTTACGACGCCATGTACGGCAACTTCTTCGCAAGGCTGAGGGAAAAAACCGGCTATTCCGAGTACAGGCTGGGCGACGATTTTGTGCGCGAGGGCACGCCCTACGTTGAGGAGGAATACGAGGTCCTCATCGGCGCGACCAACCGCGAGGAATCCGCGCAGGCTCTTGAGGGCAAGGGAAAGACCGAGTATGCCGTTGTCGTTATCGGCACCAAGATCGTGATAAACGGCGGCACCCGTCTGGCTCTCGGAGCGGCAATGGACGCCTTCATAGACAGCCTTACCGGATCCTCAACTCTCGTGGCACAGGAGAAGCTGTCGATAACCGGCGATTTCACCGAGGATTCTTATTACCCCGTGCTTGAGGGCGTGCGCCTGACTGCAATGGGCGACAGCTATTTCCAAGGCTCCGGCCTCGGCAAGGACGGAGTGTGGCTGAAGCTTCTCGCCGATGAGTACGGCATGACGCTCAATAATTACGGCATCGGAGGAAGCACGGTATCGAATTTCGTCGGAGCGGACGGCAAGGACCGCAATCCGATGTGCGACCGCATCTCCACCATGAAGAGCGGCGCGGATATCGTCATTATCGAGGGCGGCAGAAATGACTACAACGTCAAAGCTCCGCTCGGCGATATCGATTCCCGTGATAAGGGAACGTTTGCCGGCGCACTCAACTGCATAATTGACGAGTTTGAGAAAAAATATCCCGAAGCCATGCTGATGGGCGTTACCGGCTGGTACGTCAACGACAGCATGCAGGCATACGTTCGGATGATGCTCGCGGTTTGCGAGGCTCGCGGGATCGTATGCTTTGACGCATCCGATCAAAAACTGACCGGTGTCTATATGAACGACCCGAATTTCCGCGCGGAGTATTGCCTGTCAGCCTCGGACGTCAGCCACCTCAACGCCGCCGGAATGGCGCTCGTTGAGCCTGTATTTGAAAAATTTATTGCCGAGGAATATGAAAAATTCCTTGCTAACAAGAAAGGAAACTAAAAGAAATGAAAGTCAGACTACCCAAGGGAGTAGGCGGCGGACCGCAGAATATGGACGCCATGATGCGCAAGGTGCAGAAGTTCCAGGAGGAGAGAGAAGAGCTTGCGGCTGAGCTTGAAGCGCGTGAATACGACGTTGCGGCAGGCGGCGGAGCGGTCAATCTCAAAATAGACGGCACTTTGCACGTAACGGAGATCAAGATAGAGCCGGAGGTCATCGATCCCGACGACCCCGAAACGCTTGAGGACATCATCGTTGCGGCTGTCAACGAGGGCATCAAGCGCGTTCAGGACGACGCGGCACGGGAAATGTCCGCACTTGCAAGCAGACACGGCATCCCCGAGGGAGCATTCTGATCATGTCCGAAAGCATAAAGTCGCTCGAGCTTCTTGCCGAGCAGTTCGGCAAGCTCGGCGGTGTCGGCAAGCGCACCGCAATGCGCCTGGCATTTTCGGTCGTTGACATGACGGATGCGGAGGCAGAGCGATTTGCCGAAGCCATTCTCGAAGCCAAGCGGAATATCCATTGCTGTCCCGTCTGCCAGAATCTGACCGATCTCGACGTTTGCCCCATCTGCTCGGACAGCACGCGTGACCGCTCCACCATTTGCGTGGTTGCGGACACGAAGTCCCTCATTGCCATCGAGAAGGTGCGCGAGTATTCGGGCGTTTACCACGTTCTGCACGGCATGCTCTCGCCCATGCAGAACGTCACGCCGGACGATATCAAGCTGCGCGAGCTTATCGAGCGCGTGGCGGCGGACGAAGTCAAGGAGGTCATCATCGCCACGAACCCGACCACCGAGGGCGAAGCGACGGCGATGTATATTGCGCGGCTCTTGAAGCCCGCCGGCATCAAGGTCACGCGAATTGCGAACGGTATTCCCGTCGGCGGCGAGCTTGAGTTTGCCGATGCGCATACGCTTCAATGTGCCTTCGACGGGCGTAAAGAATACTGATCGGGCGATTTCCCGATACTAATTATAATAGGAGAATAAAATCATGGCTTTTGATCTCATGAAGGACGCTTCCGAGCGCATAATCGTTGCGGCACATCGCGGCGAGTGCGGCGGTAATATCCCCTGCAACACCATGGCGGCATACGAGATCGCGGTTCGCCACGGAGCGGACATGATCGAGGTCGACGTTAACCAAAGCACCGACGGCACTCTCTGGATACTCCACCCCAAGATGGAGTACCGACATCTCAATTACCTCGGCACGGAGGGCAAGTTGATGCTTCCCCAGCTGACCGACGAGGAGATACGCAAGCTGCGCTACGTCAACTACGATCGCGACTATACTCAATTCGGGCTTTGTACCTTCGACGAGGTTCTTGACGCCTTCAAGGGTCGTTGCTACATAAACACGGACAAGTTCTGGGAGCATCCCAAGGAGATATCCGATGCCATCCGTGCGCACGGAATGCTCGATCAGATAGTGGTCAAGTCCGCGCCCAAGGCGGAGATACTTGACATCGTCGAGGAATACGCCCCCGAGGTGTATTATCTGCCCATCGTCAGGAAGGATGAAGGCGTTCACGAGGAAATGATGCGCAGGAACATCAATTACGTCGGATGTGAGGTCGTTTTTGCCGATGAGACGCAGGGCGTAGGCTCGGTTGAATTCATCGACAAGCTCCATGCGGACAATAAGCTCGTTTGGGCAAACGCCATAATATACAACTATAAAACACAGCTTGCGGCAGGTCATTCGGACGACACCTCCTTCACCGTTTCGCCCGAATACGGCTGGGGCTGGCTTGCCGACCGCGGCTACGACATCATCCAGACCGACTGGACACTTGCAATGTGTACCTACCTCAACCAAACCGGCAAGAGATACAAAAAGTAAACCCATCAAAAAAGCCCGGCTTTTCTTGCGAAAAGCCGGGCGATTTTTATATAAGCGATAATATGTTATTTGATGCCGAATTCCGTGCCGATGCGGTCTATCATCAGCGTTGTATTGAGCATCATGGCCTCGGGTGGATAGATCTTTTCAACGTAGCCCTTGCGGTAGCGCTTGATATAGTCGGTGGCTATCTCCTCGGTGCTTTTGCCCTCGCGGAGCGCCGCGGCGTATTCCTCTGCGGATTCTACGGAGCGCCGGCGAATGTTGTCAAGGTAAAATCTCGTCCGCTCCTCCTCAAGGTCGCCCAGATGCGGAATGAGCAGGCGATCGATCTTCAGCGCAAGCGCTCGGTCGATCGAGGCAAGCGTGTTCTCAAAGCTGACGAGGAAGGAGGGAAGAATGACCTCCCCGCCGTCGTAGATTCCCAGCGTTTCGGTTGCTATCAGCATTGCCTCTTCCGGGCAGTAGAAGCCGACCGAGCATTTCGTATGCCCGGGAAGGTCCATAACCGCAAAGGTCAGGTCGCCGGCCTTAATGACGTCGCCGTCGTTGACCTCAATATCAACGCGGAGCTTGTCCCCGAGGAATGGATAATCCGTTGTTCCCGATATTGCCGCTATACTGCGGTCAAGCTCTTCCATTTTGCGGAGCGCGCCGGCACGGCGGAAGATCGAAGCGGCATAAGTGCCTGCCACCACGGTCGCGTTCGGATAGGTTTCGAGAATATATGCGCTGCCCAGCGCGTGGTCGTAATGTGAATGGGTCAGGAAAATGAAATCCAGCGGCCGCTCGCCGAGATAGTCCTTGATTTTTTGTGCCATGCACAAGCCCGTGAAGCCGTAGCCGGAGTCGATCAGTATCGCGGTCTTGCCGTCGTCGATCAAAAATCCGCTGTCGCCCGGATGGATGCGCATGTCGGTTACTTTTACGTTTTCTCTGCTCATGTATGTGTCCTCGCGTGAAATAATAATATAATATTATAGCACTTTTTTTGTTGATTTTCAAGAAAAAATGTGATATAATGAAATAAAAAATATCGGGAGGTACCGCAAAGTGGCACTTTTTCACGTAAATTTCCGCGCTCAGACGCTCAATCACAACACCGAGATCACGGTGATGATACCCGAAGGGCTTGATCAGGAGCATATCCCCGTCCTGTGGCTGTTGCACGGAATGCACGGCAACCACGACGATTGGCACCGCAAGACCGTTATCGAGCGCTATTCAAATGACTACGGTATTGCCGTAGTTTGCCCCGACGGCGAGAACAGCTATTACACCAACATGGCGTACGGCAAGCGCTATTTTGATTATGTTTCGGATGAGCTTGTCCGCTTCGTCCGCAAGACCTTCCGCTTCAGCGACCGACGCGAGGACAATTTCATCTGCGGCCTTTCCATGGGCGGCTACGGCGCGCTTCACACGGCGCTGATGTGCCCCGAGCAGTACGCGGCGGCGGCAAGCCTTTCGGGTGTGGTCGATCTCGTGGCAATACTCGACCGCGCGTATTGGCCGCGCGAGGCGACCTGCGTATGGGGCGAGAAATATGCAGAGAACGTGGCCAACACCGATGCAGATCTTATGTATCGCGTTGCAAATTTCCCGGCAGATGCGCCCAAGCCGCGCATCTTTACGACCTGCGGAACCGAGGACGGCCTATACCGCGACAATCTCACCTTCCGCGATTTTATGCAAAAGACCGATTTTGATTACACCTATGCCGAAGGCCCCGGCATCCATAACTGGGTATTCTGGAATGAATGGGTCGAAAAGGCGATAATCTGGATGCTGAATAAGTAAAACAAAGCCCTGCGGCACGCCGCAGGGCTTTCGGTTTGACTTAAGCGATGGATATAACTTTGTATCCGCTGTCGGTAACGGCTTTGGCGAGCACCTCGTCCGCAACCGGCGCCGAGAGGGTGAGAGTGGCGCTGTCCGTCTTGAAATCGGTCACGGCCTCAACGACACCGTCGATCTCCTCAAGTGCCTTTTTTACTCTTGCTTCGCAATGGGGGCACATCATGCCCTCGATCTTCATGTGTTTTGTCATGGTTTTCACTTCCTTTTTATGTGATTTTTGTTTTTTGTCATGCTTTGCAGAACGGATGTCGCAGAGGTTCAGACGCAGGGCGTTGGTGACCACGCAGAAGCTTGAAAGCGACATTGCCGCCGCGCCGAGCATCGGACTCAGCGTCAGTCCTGCCCAAACGAACGCACCTGCCGCCACGGGAATGCAGACGGCATTGTAAATGAACGCCCAGAAAAGATTTTGATGAATCGTGCGGAGCGTGGCGCGCGAGAGACGGATCGCTGCCGGAACGTCGGAAAGACGGCTCTTGACAAGCACGACGTCCGCCGCGTCAATGGCAATGTCCGTGCCTGCGCCGATTGCAATGCCGATATCGGCACGGGTGAGTGCGGGGGCATCGTTGATGCCGTCGCCGACCATGGCGACCCGTCCCTCGCCCGAAAGCCTGCGGATGACGGCTTCCTTGCCGTCGGGCTTGACCTCGGGTATCACCTCGTCGATGCCTACAGCCGCGGCGATGGCTTGCGCGGTCCTCGCATTGTCGCCCGTCAGCATCAGCACGCGAATGCCCATGGCGCGAAGCTCGGCGATTGCCGCCGCGCTGTCGTCCTTGACGGTGTCCGCGACTGCGATAATGCCGAGGATCTCGTTATTTTTTGCAAAAAAGATTGGAGTTTTGCCCTCGGATGCCGAGGCTTCGGCAGCGGCGAGCGTTTTTTGGTCAATTTTTGCGAATTTCTCGATAAATTCGGCATTTCCGCCGCAAACTCTATCCGTGCCTATGACGGCGCAAAGACCGCCGCCGGGGAATATCTCGAAATCACTGCACTCAAGCAGTCGCGCACCTCTTTCCTCGCCTTTTTTGACGATTGCCCTTGCCAGCGGATGCTCGCTCTTGACCTCAAGGCTGTAAGCGAGGGAGAGAAGCTCCTCCGTGCCGATGATGTCCGTGACCTCGGGCGCGCCCTTGGTAACGGTGCCGGTCTTATCGAGCGCCACGATCTCGGTGCGCCCCGCGGCTTCAAGCGACGATGCCGTTTTGAAGAGGATGCCGTACTTTGCGCCCATGCCGCTGCCAACCATTATTGCCACGGGCGTGGCAAGACCGAGGGCACAGGGACAGCTGATAACGAGTACCGAAATGGCACGCCCCAGCGCAAAGCCCGCGCTCTCGCCGAGTAAGAGCCAAACACAGAGAACGACGGCGGCTATCCCGATGACTATCGGCACGAAAACTCCCGAAACGCGGTCTGCGATCTTGGAGATAGGCGCTTTCGTTGACGCCGCGTCGCTTACGGTTTTGATGATCTGCGCTATGGTGGTGTCCTCTCCGACGCGAGTGGCCTCGCATTTCAGAAAGCCGGAGCGGTTGATGGTCGCCGTGCTGACGGTGTCTCCGACGGTCTTTTCAACGGGTATGCTCTCGCCCGTCAGCGCAGATTCGTCCACAGAACTGCCGCCCTCGATGACTATGCCGTCAACCGGCACGCTCTCGCTCGGCCGCACGGTGAAGATGTCGCCCTTTTTGACCTCGCCAATGGGCACGGTGACCTCTTTGCCGCCACGAATCACGGTTGCCGTTTGGGGAGATAGATCCATGAGCGCGCGCAGAGCCGATGTCGTTTTGCCCTTGGAATGTGCCTCAAGCATCTTGCCGAGGGTAATAAGCGCAAGTATCATTGCCGCGGATTCAAAATACAGCTCGTGCAGATAATGTCCCGGATGCTCCGCGACGGTCATGGCAAAGAGCGCGTAAACGCTGTATACGAATGATGCCGCCGAGCCGAGCGCGACGAGGGTGTCCATATTGGGCGAGCGGTGAATGACGCCCCGAATGCCGTTTATGAAGAATTTTTGATTGATCACGAGAACGATGCCGGATAATATCAACTGCAAAATTCCGATGGCGAGGGGATTGTTCTCGAAGAACGCCGGCATCGGAAAGCCCCACATCGTGTGCCCCATTGAAACGTACATCAAAAGGAGCAAAAAGCCGAGCGACGCCACCAGCCTTGCAAAAAGACGAGGCGTTTCGCGGTCGGCAAGGGCATCGTCGGCCTTCGGTGAGGTAGGTGCGCCCTTTTTCGATGCGCCGTAGCCTGCATCGGTGACGGCTTTGATGATTGCCGCCTCGTCCGCCGTGCCTTCAACGCCCATGGAGTTCGTAAGCAGGCTGACGGAGCAGGCACTCACGCCCTCCACGGCGAGAACCGCCTTTTCCACACGGGCAGAGCATGCGGCACAGCTCATGCCGGTTACATTGTATTGTTCCATTTTTTACCTCATTAATTTTTGGAGAACGGAGACAAGCTCATCCACCACTTCGTCCTTGCCGGCGCGGATATCGTCGGCAACGCAGGTCTTGATGTGGTTGCCGAGAAGCTCCTTTGAAAAGGCGTTCAGCGCCGCGTTCGCCGCCGAGACCTGAACGAGGATGTCCGTGCAGTAGGCGCTTTCTTCCACCATGCCCCGGATTCCGCGGATCTGACCCTCGATGCGGTTCAGCCGATTTATCAGAGAGCGGTATTCCTCTTGGGTCCGTTCTTTCGTTTTATGTGAGCAACAACAATTCTTTTCCATATTATTAATATACCTCCGTATACGAATATTATATATTGCCAATTGTAAAACTGCGTTTTACAATTGAGAGCCGCGCGGCGGGAGAACGCGCGCTTATCAGCCGTCACGGCTCCCCTCGGCGCGCGGACTCGCTTTGCTCGTCTTAGTGGTGTTTTTTCGTCGGCAAAGCCACCGAACAAACATATTTAATTAAATAACTTTGACATTTACAATCGCTGCAAATATTATATACCCTGTGGGGGTATTTGTCAAGAGGAAAAATAAAGAAGGCCGGAAATTTTTCGACCTTCTTTTGTTCGTCAGTCCGCGTTGAAGGAAAAAACTTTAACGAGCTTCGGCTGTGCGCCCGTTTCGGGGTCAAGCTCCATAGTCATGACGTCCTTCATGTATTCGTTCCAACGGTCCACGACCTCGGATTGTGCCTGAACGCGCGCGGCATGCTCGATGCCCTTGGTACATTCGTAGTAGCCGAAAAGCTCGTCCCCGACGTTCCAAATGGTGTAGTTGACGATGCCGGCTTCGTTGAGCACGTCCTTCATCTGCGGCCATATCTCATCGTGGCGGCGCTTGTATTCCTCGAGTTTTCCTTCCTTGACGGTCGCCTTCCATGCGTATCGTTCCATTATATCACCCTTTTGCCTTATATTTGTTGCTATAATATTATAGCATACGCGTCCGGCTTTTTCAATGATATAACGGAAAATTCCTCAAAAAATCAATTGCGGTCGGAGTAGAGGTCGACTTTTATATCCTTCATTGCGGGATTGTTTATAACTCTGCCGTGCTCGGTGAAGCGCGAGCCGTGGCAGGCGCAATCCCACGAATGCTCCCGACGGTTGTAATGAAGCGCACAGCCGAGATGCGAGCAACGGGGAACCGTGGGACTCAGCAGACCGAGCAGAGTTTCACCTACGTTGATTGGCAGCTGCTTATGAAGCATGCTCCTTGACGGCGAAAAGAGTGACGCATATTCGTTTGGGACACCACGTACGAGATCGGTCAGTATCTGTGCCGCCACCATGGCAGAAGTCATACCCCACTTATTATAGCCCGTTGCCGCGTAGAGATGTGGCGTGCTCGCGGAATAATTGCCTATATAGGCAATGTCGTCAAGCGTTTTGCAGTCCTGCGTGGCGTAGCGGCAGACCTCGACGGCGTCCGGGAAGCAGCGCGATGCAAATTCATTCAGCTCGCGCCATCCGCCGCCCGTTTTTCCCGTTCTGTGAGAGCCGCCGCCGAGAAGGAGCAGCTCTCCGTAACTTCGGAATGACATTCCGTCCTCCGCCTCGTCGACGTACGTTCCATTGAGATGGGGCGCGTTTTCAAGCACGGAAACGTACGAGCGGTGCTGATACATTTTCAAAAAGTACAGCCCGTGGCGGTTAATAAAAGGAAAATGCGTGGCAACGATGATCTTTTGCGCCGTTATCGTGCCGCTTTGGGTAAACGCGACGTTGCCCTTTATCTTTGTGACCTCGGTATGCTCGTAAATATTCAGGTCTTTTGCCGCCGCATACGCAAATTTCAGCGGATGAAATTGCGCCTGCCCGGTCAGTTCAACTGCGCCGGCAACGGGGAAGGGCAGCTCCGTGTCGGCGATGAAGCGAGCGTCCGCCCCGAGCCTTTGGAGTGCCGCGACTTCTTTTTTTATCTTTTCTTCGTCCGTGATTGAATAGACGAAGGAGTCGGCTTCCTCAAAATCGCAATCGATGCTTTGCGCCAGCTCGCGATACTTCTCCACGGCGTTTTGGTGTGCGCGCAGACAGAGCCGCGCCTTTTCTTCTCCGTAGCGGCGGATCATCGTGTCAAATATCGCTCCGTGATGGCAGGTTATCTTGGCGGTCGTGTTTTCGGTAACGCCGGAGCATATCCGCCGCGCCTCCGCGATAACGCAGTCGATGCCTGCTCGGCGCAGCATATATCCGCAAAGAATACCGCTCATTCCACCGCCGATTATGAGAACATCCGTCTTTACGTCGCCCCGAAGCTCGTCAAACTCGGGCGCATTTATTCCTTTTTTCCATATAGATTCCATTTTTTGACTCCCCCTCGTAGTTAGTATTCCTGCTTTCAGCCGGAAAATGCGCATTTTTGTTGACAAAACCGAGAAGTTGTACTATAATATTCACAGTATTTATCGTGCTTTTTCGGGAGGGTACGACAATGAAACCCATGATAAGGGGCAAAAAGCTTGCCGGAGTCCTGACTTACGTATATTTTGCGAGCTACGTGACCCGTGTTAATCTGGGAGCGGTGCTTCAGGCAATCATAACCGAGACGGGATATGAAAAATCCGCGTTTTCCGCGGTTTTGGTCTGTCTTTCCGTTTCGTACGGTCTCGGACAGATAGTAAACGGTTACATCGGAGACAGAATCAAGCCGCAAAACCTGATACTCACGGGACTTTGCACCTCAACACTTGCCAATCTGCTTTTCCCATTTTTTTCCGCCTCCATACCGGCCATGTGCGCGCTTTGGACGATCAATGGCTTCGCGCAGGCAATGATGTGGCCGCCCATGGTCAGGATAATGGTAGTCACCATGGACGAGGCGACTTACGGCGCATCCGTCGTCAAGGTCTCGCTCGGCTCGTCATTCGGAACGATACTCGTCTACCTCGTCGCCCCGATCGTTATACGTTTTTTTACGTGGAAATTCGTCATGCTCGGCGCATCCGCGCTCGGTGCCGTCAGCGCCGTGATATGGTTTTTTCTCAAGGACAGGTGTTATTCGTGTGAGCGCACCGCCGCCGGCGGGGCACCGCAAGGGGGCAGGCGTTTTCGCATGCCGCGCCGCGCTGTTTTCCCCTTCGTCATGATTGCCGCCGCCGTTGTTTTTCAGGGCATGATACGCGACGGCGTTACCTCGTGGATGCCGACCTACCTTTGCGAAAACTTCGGCTTGCAGAACGATAAAAGCGTATTTTTGACGGTTTCCCTTGCGATATTCGGCATGGCGGCATTTGTTCTTTCCGGCTTGTTTTACAAGAAATTCTTCAAAAACGAGGTCGCTTGCGCAGCACTCATCTTCGCCTTCGCCGCCGTTTGCAGCCTGATGCTAATGATACTGTTCGGCACGGGCAACGCGATAGTCAGCGTCATTTTCATGGCACTTATCACCGGCTCAATGCACGGAGTCAACCTTATGCTCATCTCCCACGTGCCGAAGCGCTTCCGCAAGTACGGCAATATCTCAACCGTGTCGGGGTTGATAAACTCGTTCGTATACGTCGGTGCCGCCGTTGCCACATACGGCATAGCAAGGCTTTCCGAGGTCTGCGGCTGGCGAGCCACCACCGCCGTTTGGTGCGCGATTCTCACCGCCGGCACACTCTCCTGCCTCGCCGCAATCCCAAAATGGAAGAGTTTTATTGATGAATAACGAAATACAAAATCTCGCCTCGACATGATATAACCCCCTTAGTGCAGTCTCGAAATCTTTTTGTTTTTTCGAGTGTCTACTCTAAGGGGATTATATCATAGAGGTCAGCCCTCAAAAATTTCGTAGCAACATTGAAATGGCATCTCTCAATATCGGTATTTTTTCCGCTTTGCAACAAAGAAAATCAGAGCAATTACAACTGCCATGAATTCCGCCACAAGAATGGAAATCCATACACCGTTGATATTCCAGATAAGTGGTAGGAGCAGGACGGCACCGGTCTGAAACACCAGTGTCCGTAAGAAAGAAATAATTGCCGATGTCACACCGTCGCTGAGTGCTGTGAAAAATCCTGACAGAAAGATGGCAAAGCCCATGAACAAAAAACGACAGCGCAAAAATCCGGAATCCCGATACGGTGATTTCCGTTAAACCCTCGTCATACCCAACAAAAAGCAGGATAAAGCAAAGAAGAAAGCGGGAGCGGCGTAATATAGCGTCATGAAGAAAGCCTCGGCAGGGAGTTTCCTTGCTGAGGCTAAATTTGTTTATCCTCTTGTGAATACGTAGTAATGAATTTTTCCGGCGAAAGAATAATCTCCCGACTTCCACTCGAGGATCAAGAAATCTTTTCCTTCGTGTTCAACGATTTCATATGCACAAGCCGTTTTACAGTATTTATTGAGTACAAGTCCTTTTGTCCAGTTGAGCATGCTTTCGCGGCTCTTGGTGACGGTTATCAATCGACCGTCAGAAAGGAACTCAACGCGCTGGAGGAATAATTCTCCGCCTTTCCAAGTTTTCCTTGTCGGGTCGAAATTATCACGGTCTCTGATAAAATCAAATGCATTCCAAACGCCGAGAACCTTTGGGTCAATTACAAAAGGATGATCGGTATTATCGCAAATTTGAATTTCTTCTTTGGATGCGATATGGCGAGAGTTGGTTTGTTCGTACA
>JBJDZD010000151.1:0-4525 GCA_051867815.1 Eubacteriales bacterium
CTGCCGCCGAATCCGCCTTTATTCAAGGATAGCACCTCCCATCTGTGAGTTGCTTATCTCACTGTAAACGGTACAGGTCTGCATCAGCTCCTCGTGCGTGCCGGAGCCGATTATTTTGCCCTCGTCAAGGACTAAAATCAGGTCGCAGGACATAACTGAGCTGACGCGCTGTGCCACGATCACCGTAGTGGTGTCTGCAAGCTCCGTTGCGATTGCGCGGCGAAGCTCGGAGTCCGTTTTATAGTCGAGAGCCGAGGATGAGTCGTCGAGGATGAGTATCTTCGGAGAGCCTGCAACGGCTCGGGCGATCAAGAGCCGCTGCTTCTGGCCACCGGAAATATTCGTGCCCTTGGCATCAAGTGCGTGGCCGTATCCGTCGTCGTACGCCTCGATAAAGGCCGATGCCTGCGCGATTTGCGCGGCGCGTTCGATCGCCTCGTCCGAAATGTCGCGCCCGAAGCGGATATTCTCGCGAATGGAGTCCGCAACTATGAAGTCGTGTTGCATTGCAACGCCGAACATTGAGTGCAGCTCGTCCTCGGGTATGGAGCGCACGTCGCGCCCGTCGATGCGAACGGCACCGCTTGACACATCGTAAAAGCGCATGAGAAGCGCGGTCAAAGTCGTTTTACCGCTTCCAGTCGCTCCGATAACGCCGAGCTTTTGCCCGGGCTTCAGCGAAAACGAGATGTCGCGAAGAATGTTTTTGGTATTGTTGTAGGCAAAATCAACCTTGTCGAACACGATGCCGCGCTCGCCTGCACGCCGCGGCAAGTCTTCGCTAACAGGAAGCCCTTCGGGGGTATCAAGTACCTCGGAAATACGCCTCGCCGATGCGCTCGCCTTAGACCAAATGACGAAAATACGCGTGATCGAGTTCATTGCCATTGAAATGAGGGTGAAATACTGAATGAAGGCAATTATTTTGCCCGGTTCGCCGAGGCCGTCGTTGACGCGGTAGGCACCGACAAAAACCACGGCGACAAGCCCGATGTTCATGAAAAAGTTCATAACGGGATTGGCCGAGGACATGATGGAGTTCGTTTTGCCCTCGATGTTCGCGAGGTTTTTGTTGACCGCATCATATCTGCGGTATTCGTAGTCCTGCTTTGTCAGCGCCTTAATGACGCGAATGCCCTGCGCGTCCTCGCGAACCACGCGGATCATGCCGTCAACCGCCTTTTGCACCTTTGTGTAAAGGGGCAGACCGCGCGATGTCAGCGAATAGACCGCGACAAAGAGGAAGGGAAGAATGAATATCATAACGAGGGTGAGCGCCGGGTCGAGGGTCGCCGTAACGGTCAGACCGCCGATGAGGAGTATCGGCGCGCGTATGCCCATCCTCTGCATGGTGTTTATAAAGTTGTGGATGTTGTATGTATCCGTGGTCAGGCGCGATTCAAGGCTGGGGACGGTGAAGGCATCCGTTTGAGCCGGCGAGAGGGTCATGGTACGCGTGAAAAGGTCGTGGCGCACGTCCTCGGCCACGTTCTTTGCGAATTTTGCCGCCATTCTGTTTGCCCAAACGTTGCCTATAAGGGCAAGCGCGGCACAGCTTATCATGACAGCCGCCCACATGCAGATACGAGTGACCGTTCCCTTGATATCGGGGTCGGGTACGCTTTCGATGGGCTTGATGACGTTGTCGATTATGTGGCTGAGAATGTAGGGAAGCGCAAGCTCTATGAGGGTCGCCAGGCACTTGACGGAGAGCGTGAACCACATAAAACGGAAGTAGGGGCGGAGATATGTGAGTATTTTCTTCATTTATTCCTCCTGCGGCTTGCGACGCAGCCCCTCAAGGTCGGTGAAGGCGTCGCTTGAGAGCTTGGCGTAATCTGCGGCGCGTGAGGCAAGCCGCTCGCTCATGGACATGTACATCTCCATTTCCTCCTCCGTAAAGCCCTCGGTAATATAGACGTTCCAGCCGTGTATCAGCTCGCGCACCTTCGGAAAGGCATCGTATGCCTTTTCGGTGGGGTAGACGAGGATACTGCGCCTGTCCTCTTGCGAATGCTCGCGCGTGACGAAGCCGTGCGATTCAAGGTAGGAAAGACTGCGTGTGACGTTGCTCTTGTTGATAAAGAGCCGCCGTGCAATCGCATCCTGTGAGATGCCCGGGTGGCGGCAGATAATCAAAATATACGAGGAATGCTGTTCACTAAGCTCCGTGCCTTCGAGCTTGTCGCTCCGCCAGATGGCGGCACAGCGCGAAACGATATTAATATAACGCATAAGCGACGGCATGTATTATTTCTCCTTCCCAAAACCGCAAGCGTGCGGTTATCTTAAACAGTCAAAATTAGTTGCGCACGCAACCTTTTACAATATTATACCATAAAACGCAATAAAAGTAAAGTATTTGATCAAAAAAATCCGAATACTGCAACCGCTATTTTTCGACTGAACAACGAATAACATAACTCCTCCGATGTGGTAGATCTACCACGTCGGGGGAGTTTAGGGTCTTACGTTTGCAATAACATATATAAAAAGAAAGTACCGAAACGGCTGTTATTTCCAATGCGAGAGCAGAAAAGCTCATCCGGAAATACAACCGTGACTATAATTACTCATGATGACCTACGGCTTTAATTTCAAGCTCTCCGATGATGGTGGCAAGCGCGCACTCGCGAACGGGGACGGTCACCCTGTCTGCGACGGCCTTGAGCGCGGCTGTCGCGTTGCCTACGGCGTAGCCGATATCTGCGGCCTTTATCATGTCGATGTCGTTGTCGTAATCGCCAACGCAGACAAGGGTGTGACAGCCGAGCATCTGCTTGACCTTTTTTGCGGCGATGCCCTTGCTGTCTGTCAGGGCGTTGATCTCAACGCCGATGGGCCAGCTTCGGGTCACGTTGAATTCGCCGCCGAGACGGCGTTTGATCTCCTCATACGAGGCATCCGCGTTCTGCAAAAACATGCGAATCAGCATTTTTGCATACTTGGGAGTGAATTTACCCAAGAATTCCTCGCGCGAGGTGGGCGTGTCGTTCTCGTCGAATGCATGAGTGCCGAATTCGCCGTAGCTGTTTATCTCGATACGGTCAAGGCCGCTCATGCCGTCTAAAAGAGAAAAGAGCCGGCGCGCCTCGTCCTTGGTCAATCCGCCCCTGTGATAAACTGTCTGCCCGTCGGGTGCTACGATATGCGCGCCGTTGAAGGCAATGATGGGCGCATTTGGGGCGTTCGCGTTTGCCGGAGGTGTCAAAAACGCGGTGTATTGACGACCGCTGGCGTAAGTAAAGAGGCCGCCCTCGGATTGAAAATACTTTATCGCTTCCGTGTCACGGCGGTTGAGCTTGCCGCCGACAAAGAGCGTTCCGTCAAAATCGGAGCAAATAAGATATCCCGAAAACTTTCCCATCACGTCAACCTCTCAGGAAGGCGATAGATTATGCTGTCGCCGTAGCGCGCATCGTCCTCAATGGTTTCCTCCGCCACCGACAGTTCGGGCGCGTCGTTCTCGCTGATATACCGACCCTTGAAATAAAACCGGGGAAGCAGGTGGGGCTTTTTCGTTACGGTCAGATATTTGTAAAAGGGCGTCAAATTGAACCAATGCCCGAAGCCCTTTGAGGAATGAATGACCATTTCCGTGTGAATTTCGTATTTTTCAATGACCTCGCGCCAGATCTTTTCCGGAGTTCCGCAGAGGGCGAAAAGATGCGCCTCGCTGTTGTTGGGAAGCATCAAGCGCAGGTAAATGCCGTCGCACTCGGCTTTCGAATTGAGGCGGAGCGGAATCTTGACCTCAAGTGAGGAAAACGAGAGGGGGATTATCTCGCCGACGGTGATCCCGCACATGCTGTCCGGCAGCTCGGAACCGTTCTTCCTTCCCGAAAAAAGACCGCGGAGGGAAAAATCTTCCTTTTGCGCTTCGGGTTCCTTTTTGCCGGTGTAAAAACCCCGAACGAGCCGTGCAAGCGACGGGTAGATAGCGCGGTCGCAAACGTCGATCGGCATAAAATACACCTTATGCAGGGAGTTTGCACCGGTGAATCGCGAGGCGTGAGTACAGCCGAGGGTGTAGATAGGCCAAAGGTCAAGCTTGATAGCAGGCATGAAGCCTACGAAGGCATTGCCCTCCAATTCCCGGCAAAGATCGGTGAGATCACGCTCCTCCTCGCGGAAAACGGTTTCCAATGCGTATAAAAAATCAGTAAGCACGGCGCACCACCTTAATAATTCGTTACGACATAATTATACTATATTTTTGATGGAAATGCAAGATACCGCCCGAATTTTCGGGCGGTATCGGAGGATTTTCAAAAAAGGTCGGATTGATTTGCGGTCTTTATGCCGGCACCTGCAAGCGCGGCGGAAGCGAGCGCGTTGTCATCCACGCGGAATATCATGTATGCATGGCCGTCGCGCGCGAGGAAGGCGTAGGTGTATTCAACGATGACGTGTGCCTCGGCGAGAACCTCGAGAATGGTCGCCATACTGCCCGGTCTGTCATCGATCTCCGTGGCGAGAACGTCGGTTACCGTGCAGAGAAAGCCGCCGTCCTTAAGGACGGTCT
>JBJDZD010000152.1:0-23780 GCA_051867815.1 Eubacteriales bacterium
CCGCCTATCTGACTTATCAACATTGATGCGAGCGCGGGATTGGGGTTCTTGATCTTTACCGGATACTGTAATTTCTTTTCATATAACCACATAGATGTCCCTCCCTCAATTTGCTGCGTATTCCCACGGCTGTGGGCAAACCTTGTCGCTCGACTGTCCGCAAACTCCGTACATAGTCAGCATACCGTGCTTCGACTCGTGCTCTTTTGCGAGAGCGGCGCGTTTTTCTCTCATTCCCTCGAGATATTCCCGTGCCGCGGTACATTCGGGATAAACGTCGAGGTAGAGGGTTGCATCGTTAATGACAAAATCAATTTCTTGCAGATCATGGAACGGATGCGCTCCGGCGCGCTTCATCTCGGCCTTGATACCGCCGTGGAAGGGAAGGTCAAGGTCGCGGAAAAGCGTTCCTTGCCTGAGCGCGCAATCGGGGGCGTAAAGGCCGTCAAAATTCTGCAGGGGAGCGTAGACCGAGCCGACGGGGCGGTCCTTAAGACCATATCGGCTGTTTACGGCATCGCCGCAACCGCCGGACTTGCATGCAGGCTGTCTTGACGATGCACCGGAACGGTTAAGGGTCTCTCCGTAGCTGCCCTTTATCTCGTTCGACGCGCAGGACGTGCATCCGCGGCGTGTGTCACGGCTGACCTCAAAGCCTGCACGGTCAAAATTATATTTATTCATGTTGGAAATTCCTTTCTTTGCCGTTCTCAATATTATTGTATGCAAAGAAAAGAATAATGTCACATAAACGCGCAGAATGTCGAAAAAAAGCGAAGAACCCCATGCTAAAAGCACGGGGTTCTTCTGCCGGAGATCAGATTACTGGGGTCTTCTTCTCTTTTCGAAGCAAGCGCTGCAATAAACGGGCTTGTCGCTCGACGGCTCAAATGTGAGCTTTGCCTCAGCACCGCACTCGCTGCAAGTTGCGTAGAAATACTGTCTTGCAGGACGGCCTGCGTTCTTCTTGGCATCGCGGCATGCCTTGCATCTCTTGGGCTTGTTGGTATAACCCTTTTCTGCATAGAAAGCCTGCTCACCAGCGGTGAAGACAAACTCATTGCCGCACTCAACGCAAACGAGTGTCTCGTCAACGTATTCTACTGCTGCAGTTTCTTCGTTTTCGGTACCTTCGACCTTGACTTCTTCGTCGTACATGTTCTACCTCGTGTAAAAAATATGTAATGATTGCCCGTCGGCGGACTCGCACCGCCACCTTTGTAGTTACAACGCTCTTTTTAAGCTATTCGAGCATATAAACGGCTTGCGCCGTAAATTTTAAGATAACAACGTGCGTAGCTTGCGCTTGATGCGCGCAAGTGCATTGCTGACCGACTTTTTCTCCGTATGCAGGCTCTCGGCGATCTCGTCGATGCACATTCCGGAATAATACATCCACCAAACGGAATTCTCGTACTTTGAAAGATTCTCTCTGATGAAGGCACGAAGCTCCGCCGCGCTCTCGCGCTCGATAACGGCGTTTGCCGGATCATCCGTGCCCGGCTCGCAGGTTTCTATCTCGTCAAGCGGAACGACGGTTATGTTCGCGCTTCTTTTGAATTGGCGAAAAGCGGAAACTATCGCCTTGTTTACGCAGATTTTTGCATAAAGACCGAAGCTGACGTTTCCGTAAAGAGGCTCGTAGCTCTGAACGGCGCGGTGAAAAGCCAACAACGCCTCCTGATAAAGCTCCTCATAATCCTGCTCTCCAAGCTCCGAGCGATGAGGAGCGCATGCACCGTCAAGCAGTGGCCTGTATTCCTCCGCCAAGCGTGCAAAAGCATCCTCATCCCCTTCCTTGGCAAGAAGCAACAAGCCTATGTGAGATGCGGACACGAGGCTTTTATCTTTTTCGGAATCGGTGTTGTGCGTCACTTAAACCTCCGCAATTGTTACAATCGCATAAATTCGCTTATACACATTATATCATTTTTTTTGAAAATGTCAATAGTAAAAATAAATATTTTTTGCGAAATATTCAAAAAAACTTCAATTTTTGGCGGAATGTTCATAAATATTGACGATTTTACTTGACAAACCGATCGGAATGTGTTACAATTATTGAAACAATCATTTGAACGGATGACGACATGCGTCTATCTTGAAAAGGAGAACAACCATGACAGCCGAACAAAGAATCAAAAGATCGTATTCAGTTAAATTTGCGCTCTGGCTTGCTTGCACAGGTGCGCTCGCACTTATCGGATATATGTATCACAGCTCTCCCTCAACTAAATCCGAACCGACGGTTACGGCGGCTGTTTTGATACTGATAAGCGCGGCTCTCTTCCCTCTTTTCGGCTTGCATAAGTTCTTTTTCGATAAAGCCTTCTCGGGCACCGTCGTTAATATGAAAATCGAATCAAAGCAGGAAATGCCCAATGCGCTCGAGCGCCGCTTCAAAACCTTTCATTACGCCTGCATGACGGTCGAGTGCGATAACGGCAAGAGCTATTACCACGAAGAAAAGCTCCACGCTGATCTTGTCAAAACCAAGGTATATATGCCCGGCGATCGCGTCTATCATATAAAAGGTGCGAAGCACACCTGCCTGTTTCCTAAGGACGGCGACTCACACAAGCGTGTCAGCGTGATGTGTCCCCTGTGCGGCGCACGCATGATATCAAGCGAAGCCGAATGCTCCTATTGCGGCAATGAATTGCCATACGATCCGGCACTCAAATGAAAAATCCACCTCCAAAAGGTGGATTTTTTGCGTTTTACTTGACTTAAAGCGAATAATGTGGTATCATATATAATAGCATTAAATGCTTATTTATATCAATTAACGAGGTAATTAATCATGTCTAAGCTCAGAATTCTTTTTATCGGCAACAGCCACACCTACTACAACGATATGCCGGCAATTGCAAAGGACATCTTCAAATCCGCCGGTATTGAAGCCGAAGTCACGATGATAACGCAGGGCGGCAAATGCCTTGACTATCACTACGAGCAGAAAAACACCCGTTTCAACATTCTTTACGGCGATTATGACTACATCGTCCTGCAAAGCAAGGCAACGAATTTCGATCCCGAGCCATACCTTGAGAACGGCAAAAAGATATACGACGAATTCATCTCCAAGACCGACGCCACTCCGATCACCTACATGGTATGGTCGAACAAGGGTAAGAAGAACGAGCAGCCTGCGCTGACGAACGCAAACGTTGAGCTTGCAAAATATATGAACGGTCGCGTTGCGCCTGCAGGCGAGGTTTGGCAAAGCGTTCTGCGCCGTCGTCCCGCACCCGAGCTGTACCGTGAGGACGGAAACCACGCCACCCCCACCGGCTCCTATCTTGCCGCGGCAACGATATTTTACGCCATCACCGAACGCCGCCGCGCTCTTCGCGTGAATGACGGCGACGAGCCGCACACCAGGCTCGGAATCGATACCAAGACCGCATCCGGAATCCATTCCATTGCCTGCCGCATGGCTCTCGCATACAACGAGAAGGAATGAGATTTGCCGATACCGAGCTGCGCCACGGTCTGATCCTTTCCCCCATGGCAGGAGCGACCGACCGCACGATGCGCCGCATATGTGCCGAATACGGATGTGAATACGCCGTAACGGAAATGGTCTCGGCGAAGGCGATCGTATATGAACAGCAATCACGGCCGAGCGCACCGGTAAGGACGGCACAGCTTTGCAACATCGAGGAAGGCACGATACCCACGGCAGTACAAATATTCGGTTCGGAGCCACAGTTCATGGCAGAGGCGGCGCGCTTGATCTCAACCGGCACATACCGCGGCTTTGAGGGCGCGCGACCCAACGCCATCGACATCAACATGGGTTGCCCCGTGCGCAAGATCGTACTGAGCGGCGACGGAAGTGCGCTGATGAAGGACCCCGACCTGATCTACCGCATAGTCGAGGCAACCGTAAAAGCGTCTGCACTGCCCGTCACGGTCAAGCTCCGCGCAGGCTGGGACGGGGAAAGCAAAAACGCGGTTGAATGTGCCCTTGCCGCCGAAAGTGCCGGAGCAGTCGCCGTCTGCATCCACGGCAGAACGCGCGATCAGTTTTATTCGCCCGGCGTTGACCTTGCCGTCATCGGTGCGGTCAAGGCGGCGCTCAAGATCCCCGTTGTCGGCAATGGCGACCTTTTCACCGCCGCGGATGCCGCAAGGATGAAGGCGCAGACAGGCTGTGACGGATTTGCGCTTGCGCGCGGAGCGATGGGAAATCCTTGGTTATTCACCGAAATTGCCGCCATGCTCGACGGCAGAGAATTCGTGCCGCCATCACGCGAGGAGATCATGCAGACCGCTCTTCGCCATCTGCGCATGGCAATGGAGCACAAGGGAGAGCGCCGAGGCCTTGCCGAGGCAAAGGTCGTGGTCTCGCACTACTTCAAGGGCATTCGCGGCGCGACTAAGGCGCGCTTTGACTTCATGAACTGTGCCACCGCCGCAGAAGCCGAAACGGCACTTATAACCGCATTTACGCAAGTCGAAGAATAAAAATACCCAATTGTAAAACTGCGTTTTACAATTGAGAGCCGAGCGGTGGGGAACGCGCGCTTATCAGCCTCTACGGCTCCCCTCGGCGCGCGGACTCGCTTTGCTCGTCTCGGCGGTGTTTTTTCGTCGGCAAAGCCATCGAAAAACGAATTTTTATTATATTTGTTGACTTTTACAATCGGTTAGAAGAATAAAAAGCAAAGGAGGTTGCCGTTGTGACGTTTGAAAGTTTCTCGCTTGAAGATTTGTTTTTGCTTGCGCGTGACGGCAACGGTAACGCCTTTGAGCAGATAGTCCTGCGAACGGAAAAACAGGTCTACAATCTCGCGCTTTCCGTGACAAAATCGCGCGAGGATGCCGAAGACGTAACGCAGGAGACCTATCTGCGGATATGGCGTTCGCTGAATGAAATCGGCGTGCCGTCCTCTGCAAAATACTACATACTGAAAATTGCACACAACGCCGCCATTGACCTTTTGCGGTCGCGGCGAAAGCAAAACGAGGCCGAAACGGTCAAGTACACCGACGGAGGCGAACTTGAATACGAGCCGTCCGACCCCGATCCCGGCTCGCGCCCCGATGAAGCCTATTACGAAAAGGTCAAGGCGGAAACCGTCCGTGAGTGCATTGCCGCGCTCCCACGCCCTCAGCGAGAACTTATCGTAATGCGTGATATGAACGGTCTTTCGTACTCGCAGATCGCGCAGATTCTCGGCGTGCCCGAGGGGACTGTCAAATCCGGCATTTACCGTGCAAGAGCGCGGCTGCGCCGCTTGATACTCGAAAAAAACATTTTGTAAATTTCGCGAATACGGGAACATTTCCGTGAAAAGTTCGTCTTTATATATAAAAGCCGAATTAACGAAAGGAAGAAGCCATGGCTCATAAGCATTCATGCAAGAAATATAAACTCATGACGGAGGAATATATTGACGGCACTATCTCTGAGAGCGATCGCCGCGAGCTTGAGGCTCATTTGACCGAGTGTGTGGAATGCCGCTCCGAGCTTGCCGATGCGCGCGCCCTGCGCGATCTGGTCAAGCGTTCTGAAGATGATATCCCCGAGGGCATGCACGAGCGAATCATGTCTGCCGTTGCCGCAGAACCGAAAAAAGCTCCCAAAAGAAGCTACGTTCACTTTTGGCGCCGCATGTCCGTCGCCGCTGCTTGTCTGTTTATCTGCGCAGGCGTCTGCACGGGTTTATTACTGATGCCGATGATGAAAAACAACGCCGACGCTCCCTCTGCTTCCACGTCCGAAGCCGGGGTATCTGAAAGCTTCAAAGAAGATAGTGGCATGATCGGCGATCCCACTATCGAAGCACCCGGCGACAATCGTGAAGAAGAAGCGGTACCGGGAGATACCGACGCGCCGGGCGCCGATGAAGAAGTAGAAGCGGTGCCGGGAGATACCGATGAGCCGGAGTTTGTACCGCCGATCGATACCGGTATGGCAGACAAGGCAGAGCAATCGTCAACAGCCTCACCCTCTCAAACAAGACCTCCCGTGTATGAGGCGCCCGGCGCGGAGGGCACAGGCGCAAAACGTCCCGGCGGAGACGAGATCACTCTCGCACTCCTGATAGTATCGGGCTTGCTTGCCGTTGCATCCTTCATAGCGTTTTTGATCTCCCTCTCGTCTGTCAGAAGCGGCAGGCACGGAAAGGACAACAAATGAAAACTTCACTTATCTCATATACCGCGGCGCATTTCCTCGTGGATTTCTCCTGCGGATACATACTTTACGCCATGTTCACCGATGGTGTCATTGATGCGGAAGCGGTCGCCCTGCTCTTCCTGCTTTACAACCTTTTGGCGTTTGCCACACAGCATCTGTTCGGCATGCTTGCCGATGCGGTAAAATCGAACGGCAGGGTCTTTGCCGTTATCGGCATTGCCATGACCGCAATAGGTCTTGCCGTCGGCGGTAACTCCCCGGAGCTTACCGTTTGCATCATCGGCATCGGAAACGCCTGCTTCCATGTGGGTGGCGGCATTGACTCGCTAACCGAAAGCCGCGGCATGGCACGCGCAGGAATATTCGTTTCCTCGGGCGCTCTTGGCATCGCACTCGGCTGCAAATTCGGCGAAAAGCTCTTTTTAACGCCGTATCACTTCATCCTCGCCCTCGCCTTTATCGGTTCGGCTGTTTGGCTCAACTGTGCAGGCGAGCACAAGGCCATTGTCGTGCCGCAGGGCGACAAGACCAAGATGTCGGCTAAGACCGTTATCTCGGCATCAACCCCGGCACTGCTCATTCTCATCTTTGCCGTTCTCATCCGCTCATACGCGGGCTTTGCGGCGCAAAGGCCTGAAAGCGACTCCTCACTCATCCCCCTTTTGATTGCCGCCGCGGCGTTTGCGGGCAAGTTTGCCGGAGGTGTCGCCGCCGATCTTTTGGGCGCACGCCGTGTCGGTACGTTTTCGCTCCTTCTCTGCGTTCCGCTGTTTTATCTCGGCGCAGAATCCAATCTCTTCTTCCTTGCCGCCACGTTCCTCTTTAATATCGCAATGCCGATCACCTTGGTCGGCGCGGCGCGCAAGCTCCCCGGCCACGAGGGCTTTGTTTTCGGCCTGACCACACTTGCTCTCTTCCTCGGCTATTTCGTCAACTGCATCATGCCGATAGGACAGACCGTGGCGCTCATCCTCATTCCCCTGCTTTCACTCATTGCCGCCATCGGTATCTTCCTTACCACCGACGACATTCGTCCGAGTGACGAAAAATGACCGCGCTTTTAACGATTCTCGGACCTCTCATGATGACACTTCTGCTTGAGGTCCCGCTCGGCGTGCTCATCCTTAAGAACAGGCAGGCGTTCGTTCCACTCTGCCTCATAAACATATTAACCAACCCAGTGCTCAACGCCGTGCTTTTGATACTTTTCTCGCTCACTCAAAGCTATCCCATATATTACACTGCGCTCGTGCTTGGAGAGCTTGTCGTCTTTATCGGCGAGAGCTTCCTTTTACGCCTGACTCTCGGGCTTCCGCTCAAGCGTGCGCTCATGCTGTCAACCGTACTCAATTCCGTATCGCTCTTTCTCGGAAGCGCGATACTGAGCTTATTATGATTATTATGAAAGGAGAAAACGAATGAAAAGCAATCCATTTGCACTTGACGTTGCGCTCTCACCCATCGACGAGCTTCAATTGTTTATGAAGGATGGCGGATGGATCATCTGCATTGCCGCCCTGCTCGTCATTGCCGCGACAATCGGCATTGTATTCTTCATCAAAAAGAACAAGGAGAATAAAAAATGAATCCCATGTTCGTGCTTGACGTTCCACCCTTGCCCATCGACGAGGAGATTACACTCTCGCCCGTCAACGAGCTTGAATTGTTTACGAATGATTCCGGATGGATCATCTGCATTGCCGCCCTGCTCGTCATTGCCGCGACAATCGGCATTGTATTCTTCATCAAAAAGAACAAGGAGAATAAAAAATGAATCCCATGTTTGTGCTTGACGTTCCTTCCCTGCCCATCTTCATTATCGGGCTTGCAGTTCACTATTGGTGGATCTCCCTCATCGCCGCTCTGCTCGTGGTGAGCGCCATCGTGGGTATAGTCGTTTTCACAAAGAAAAAGAAAAAATCAAATACTGATTCGGAGGCTCAAAAATGAGTACGACAATGAAGGTTTTAACGTTCAATCTACGCGTTGTTGCAGACGTTGACGGCATCAACAGCTTTTTCAACCGCACCGGTCGCATACTTGACACAATAAAGGAACAAAGCCCCGATCTGATCGGCTTCCAGGAGGTATCCGGCAGTAAGGGCATGCGCAAGTGGCTTGACGATGCGCTTGCTCCCATCGGCTACACGGTAGTCGGTTGCGGCCGCGAAAAGAACTACCGCGGTGAGGCTTCCTGCCTTGCATACAAGCGCGATCTCTTTGAGCTTATCCGCCTTGAGACCCGTTGGCTCTCCGCAACGCCCCTATTTCCCGGCTCGCGCTACGCGACCGACCAAAGCTCTTGCCCCCGTGTTTACACCGCCGCGACTCTCAAGCATATCGAATCCGATGAGGTATTCATTTTTCTTAACACCCACCTCGATCACCAAGGCTCCGATGCGCGGAAGCTCGGTGCGCTCGATATCGTGCGCTTTCTTTCCGAGAAAGGTCTGCCCTTCGTCATCACCGGCGATATGAACGCCCTGCCCGGCACGCCCGAGATCGAGGTGTTCACCGCATACAAGCCCTGCGGCAGACCGGTCGTCAACGCAACGGCCGACGTGGGCGGCACATTCCACGCCTTCGGCAAATACTCCGAGAAAAATATGAAGCAGATTGACTATATATTCACAGATCTGCCCTGCGACAAATCAAAGTCCTTCGTACTCCCCGACGAGCCGGTGGACGGCGTTTACATTTCCGACCATAGACCGGTCTGCGCATTTATTGATCTTCCTTGATGAAGAGAAAATCTACATAAGGAAATAGCATTACTATTGACTTTTATGAGTAACAAATCATCATTTAACGGAGGTGTACCGTGAAAAAGATATTGGCAATCATATTGGCATTGGCATTGATAACGTTATTTCCCGGATGCAACAGCGGCATCCAAACCAACTGCGAACACAGCTGGGAGCAAGCTGAAAACCTAAACGAGTATACCGCTGTTGATAAATGTTCCAAGTGCGGCGTTACCCGAATGTACACGGACCCGGATGCAATCACACATTCCGGTACCGAAGCCGGTTTTAAGATGCTCCGATATAATTGGGATGGCTGGGGTATCTCTCAAAAAGAGATCAAGACGTGTGATCTTGCCTATGCCGTTATCGATTCTCTGTCAGGTCTTCACGAAACCGGAGAGACCGTACCCAAAATATCAAACGATACCTTGGACGAAAGCTCGGGCGAATTGCCCGTTACACGCGGCACCGTATGGATAGATTGCGGCAGTGTGGGGATGTTTCGCCTGAACCGCGAAATGACCGAGATCTGCAAAGTCGAAGCACCCTTCGGCGAAGGCAAGATTTTGGAAATGACCGACACGCTGAGAGAACTTTTAGAGCAAGCATGGTTCTATTATCCGTACGATTGCTGGTACGGAAAATATGAAAACGGCTCACTCACTCTCGAACAGTTTTTCAAAGCCGACTCTGCGGTAGACTCCGTGGTAATTGACAGTATTCATATTGAAAACACCTATGAACCGCATAATAAAATAGTACTGAGCATTCGTTCAAGCGAAAGCAAAATCATAGGCGTCAGCCTTCGATGTCAACAAAGTGGCGATAACCTTGCCGCCGGAGATTTCAAGGATATTGTTTTGACCGAAGGAAAAGAAACGAAAGCGGAGCTGACTTTCGGTGGATTCAAGGATGTAACGTACTACGTTACGATTTTCATTGACAATACGAGAATCAGTCTGACCGTCAAGCCGTGAAAGGCACCCGATAATCCAAAAGCGACAGAGAGCTTAATTTCTCTGTCGCTTTTTACAATCATGCAGAAGATTCAGTCTGATGTCATTTTTGTTTTTTTGAATATCAATATCACGAACACCGCGCAGACGGACGAGCCGAGTGCAAGGCCGGCCGCGTATCCCACCCTGTCATCCGGCAGGGGGAGGATTTTCGGCAAAACGTAATTTGCGGCGTTGAACATCATGTGGAATGCCACGCAGGGTAAGATAGAGCAGGTGCGGAAATACAGCGCGGTCAAGATCAGCCCGGAAATAAATGCGTATGCCATCCAAAGCAGATTGCCGTGCATAACGGCAAAGATCAGCGCCGCTGTCGGTACGGCGAGCCATTTCGGCAAGCACTTGCCCATTCTGTCGCCCACAAGACCGCGGAACACCGTTTCCTCAAGCAGGGGAACGAGGAATACGGTCCTGAAAATCAGGGCGTTGCTCGGGTCATCGTATTGGGCGGATGCCTCGGCATACGATCGCAAAAGCTCCTCCGGCAGAGGCAAAAGCGACAAAAGTCCCCCGAATGCGAGATTAAGACCGGCACCTGCGAAAAGCGCAAAAAGCAACAAGTCGGGGGCGGTTTTCCGGATGCCGCCGTGCGCGAGCTTGACGGAGAGCTTGCCTTTATCCGCGCAGATGAATATCAAGCCCCAAAGTGCAAGTATCGTTGCGGCTATGTCAAGCCCGTCCGGCAGAACCGTTGCCGCCAGGCTTATCAGAATATACGTGCCGAACCAACCGCAGGCAGATGCGGCGCACATGAGTTTTTCGTTTTTCAAATGAAAGCTCCTTACGGAAATTTGCAGTAGACTTCCGTCTACTGCAAAAATCTTTATCAGTTGAGATAATCAAGCGGCTCGATGCCCATCATGGGAAGCATGCGAGTGAGCAGCACGCGGTATCTCATGAATGCATGGTAGTGGATGCCGTCGGCAAATAGCTCGGGGGCAACGTTGATCTCCTCCGGCGTGGTTGCACAGCCTGCGGTCTTCATAAGAGCGAGAAGAGTATCGTTATCGGGAAGAACGTCGAGGATGATCCTGCGGATCTCGGGCCACTTTGCCTTGAGATCGGCGGGGTCGATCTTATCGGTAATGAGGGGGTTATTGAGCTTCTCCACCTCGGGGATCTGCTCTGCGGAGAAATGCTTGTAAACGTCGTTCCAATCGGGAGCATCCTTATGAGGCTCGATTGCTTCAACACGCTCTGCAATATTGCGGTATATCTTATTGATTATGAGAGTCGCAACGCCGACCTTCTTGCCGTGGAACTCCGGCCAGATGCCGCGAGCGAGCTTGTAGCACTCCCAATAGTGAGAAACGACGTGCTCGGCTCCGGATGCGGGTCTGGAGGAAAGCGCCAGCTTCATTGCAAGTCCGGAGAGGACGAGAGCCTCCATTATGGCGCCGGCGGCTTCCTCGTCACTGCCGGTGACCTTATCGGCAAGCGCGACCATCTTCTTGACTGCGGTCATGGTAAGCTCTGCGATTGCAGGGCAGTAGTATTCGCCGGTAAGGAGATTTGATATCTGCCAATCAACTATGCCTATGTACTTTGCGACCATGTCGCCGAAGCCTGCCGCCTTAAGCTCCACGGGAGCATTTGCAAGGATCTTGGTATCCGCGAGGATGACCATCGGCTGACGAACGAACCACGATACCTTGAAGTTGTTTTCGATAATGGGCGCGGTATCGGATGCAAAGCCGTCCATGGAGGGCGCTGTAGCAAAAATGCAGAACTTCTTGTCCTTTTCAAAGCTTGCAACGCGGCATATGTCGTTGAGCGAACCGGTACCGCAAGAGATAACGCCGTCTACGTCGTCAAGCAGAGCCTCAACCTCGCGAACCTGCTCGATGCGCGCGTACATCATGTTGGAATATATGAGCTTCTTTACGGTAAAACCCGATGCCGCCAGGGATGCAGTCAAGCCCTCCTTCTCGGCAACACCGAGGGTGTTTTCATCGGCAACGAGAAGGATCTTGGTCGGAAAACCGGCATCAAGCAAGATCTTACCGGTGTCCTTCGTCAGACCGCTGTAAATTTCGACGACCTTCGTGTCAAAGGTATGCTCTCTGCCGCAGGGGCAATTTTCAAGGGATGTAAGGAGATTTTTAAGATCCATAATTTACCTCTTAGAAAAATAATTATTATCTTCATAATTATATACCGAAAATAGTAAAAAGTCAAGAAAATATCATGAAATTTTCTTGACTAATACGAGGATTTGCGGTATAATTGCTATATAACAAAATTCAAATTCGGAAAACACAACCATGCACTATAACGTAATCGTAGCGGCGGAGATACGGCAATATGTTGCGAACGCCAACATGCTCGACGCACCGAGCGAGATAAAAAAGCTCTTGGCTGATGCATTCACCTCGGAGTTTAAGATTGTATCCGAGGGAACGCTTTCCTCAAAGCGCGACGGGCGCATAACTCTGCGCTATAAAAGCACGAACGGCTGCGAGACCGTAATATCATTTTCAAAAAAAGAGCCGGGACTTATCGCACTGACGCGCGGAGATAATTCGCTTGGACAGTCCGTGACCGTCTTTCTTGAGGAGGGAACGCGCCGCCGCTGTATCGGTAAAGGGCCTCAGGGCGAGCATATGGAGTACACCGTCCGAGCCTTGCGCGTTGATAACAGATTGCTCAAATCCGGCAAGCTCGTCCTTGAGTACGCCATCGACGTTTGCGGCGTTTGCGCGGAAAATACGAGAATGACCGTTTCCGTCACGCACGACAAAAGTGAGAATATTTGCCCGAAGGACTTGAAAAACGGGGACAAATAAAATATAATATAAGTAATTATAATCATTTTGGAGGTTCACCATGGATCACGAAAAGAAAACAGAACTCAGAATAATGTCACACAACATCTGGTGCGGTGCCGTACATAAGCGCGACCTGCACCTGCGCGACATATACATGCGCTATCTGCCCGACGTTCTCGGTCTGCAGGAAATGACGCCAAACCTCTACGATTCGCGAATCGTTGAGCTGCTCGGCGAGGAGTACGAATGGCTCACGCACGAGGAGGCGCGCGGCTACACGGACAACACTCCCCTGCTCATCCGCAAGGGTATGTTTGACGTCCTCGAGCATGGCTGGCACCTCTACCGCGGCCTTAACAATCACCAAACCAAGAGCCTCTCGTGGGCGGTCCTGCGTCGCAAGAGCGACGGCATCGCCTTCGGTGCGGTCTGCACGCACTTCTGGTGGCAGAAAGGCCCCGAATCCGATGTTGCACGCGTTGACGACGTTGACCAGATGATGGCTTTCGTCAATTATATGAAGGTAAAATACCACGTTCCCGTTGTTGCAATGGGCGACTGGAACTGCCGCATCGGCTCCGCCGCTTACCGCCGCGCCTACGAATGCGGAGGTCTTGATTGCCGCCTTTGCGCCAAGGATTTCTCCGACAGAAGCAACACCCATCACCCTTACGCCGTTCTCAACGAAGAAACTCTCGAATACGAAAACGGCCCCAAGCCCACGGGCACGCATCTCAACGCCATTGACCACATGTTCCTCTTCGGCGCGGAGGGCTTTGACGTTAAGGAATACCGTGTAGTGACCGATCAAGATGCGCTCGACGTTTCCGACCATTGCCCCACCTACATTGATTGCAACGTCAAAGTGCTCCCCGAAGCACCCGTCAAGCCCACCACACAGTTCATTCCCGCAAATTAATAAAATGTCTGAAAACGAAAACAAGCACCTGACAAGCGCAGAGCGTCAAAAGCTCTATCAAGAAAAAGCAACCGAACGCCGCATCGTGGAATACCGCAAAAGGCAGCGAACAAAATACATCAAAATCGCGCTCATCGCGGTGGCTGTGGTCATTCTCATCGGTCTTGTCGTAGGTATCGTCATGCTCAACAAATACGTTTGGGAGCCTGCGCGCATCTACGAGAGCGCAAACGAGCTGTTCGCCGCAGAGGAATACCTTGATGCATACGAGGTCTATATTAGCCTCGGCAATTACAAGGACGCCGCCGCCATTGCATCGACCTGCATTACGAAGAATGCGCAGAAGCTTTCGGGGCGCGAGGACGTCATCATCGGGACGGGCGAGTCCATGCCCTGGTTCAAGATAGACGAAAACGGTGCCATAACCTTTGACGAGGACAAGTACAACGGCCCATCCGAGCTGACCGTACCCGATGTGTTTGACAATCGCCTCGTTATGGCAATAGGTCAAAAAGGCTTCTTCTATGTGAGCGAAATCAACGCGATAGTTCTCCCACCCTCAATAAAGCGCATTGAGGAGCATGGCTTCTTCAACTGCGATAAGCTGACCGAGATCGTTCTTCCCGATTACGTGGAATATATCGGTGACCAGGCATTTGAGAATTGCTTTGCACTGAAATCCGTGACCTTCTCGAAAAACCTCAAACAGATCGGCACAGCCGCATTCCGCAACTGCGACGAGCTGACCGAGATCACGCTTCCCGAGGGTTTTGAAACGCTTGGTGCACGCGCCTTCTCGGCAAATGAAAAGCTGGTATCCATCTCGTTCCCGTCCACCGTCAAAACGATCGGCTCAAAGGCATGCGAGGGCGACGAAAAGCTTGAAAAGGTCACCTACAACGGCACAGCCGAGGATTTTGCCCTCCTCTGCTCCGGCTACGGGAACGAATTCATACTCAATGTGAAAGAGATAATTTATTTAAAATGAAGATTTTAACCGTCGGAGACGTTGTCGGTCAGGTTGGGGTTTCCCACCTTCGGGCAAATCTCAGAAATATCAAAACCGCACTCGGTGCTGATCTCGTAATAGTCAACGGTGAAAACGCCGCCGATATACACGGTATCAGTCAGAACGATGCCGCGGATATCTTCTATGCAGGCGCGGACGTCATAACGACGGGCAACCACGCTTTCGGCAGATACGATATCTACACCTACCTTGACGACGAAAAGTACATTCTCCGTCCGGCGAACTACCCCGGAAGCGCGCCGGGGCACGGAAGCGTTATCCTAAATGCCGCCGGCGAACGCGTTCTCGTCATGAATATTCAGGGCAATGTTTCCATGAGAGACTCTCTTGCCTCGCCCTTCGAAACAGCAGATGCGATACTGAAGCGCGAGATTGGCAACTACGATATTGCAGTCCTCGACTTTCATGCCGAGGCGACGAGCGAAAAGCTTGCCATAGGATATTACCTCGACGGCAGAGTATCCGTCATATTCGGCACTCACACCCACATTGCCACCGCCGACGAGCAGGTACTGCCGGGTGGAAGCGGTTATATTACCGACATAGGCATGAGTGGACCCGACCGCAGTATCCTCGGTGTTGCGCCGGAGTGTATAATCAAGAGCTTCACCACCGCCATGCCCCAGCGCTACCGCGTGGCAGACGGCAAAGTCACGGCGCACGGCGCACTCTTTACGCTTGACGGCAAAAAATGCGTCAAGGTTGAGCGTATCGAATTTTGAAGAACGGCAGAGGCGCTCGTCATCTGCCCTTTTTCGTAATTGGCTGTCAAAAAGCGAAAAATTATCAAGAAATTTGCGTTTACCTATTGCAAATTCGAAAAAAAAGGTATATAATATTGTCATTGTAAACAGAGTAGGAGCTTTGTATCAACATCCGCGCGGACGGGGAGTTGCCGCGCGAGATAAGGCTTAAGCCGTGCAAAGTTTCCGCATCCCGCTGTTGCTACGGTTATCAGGTGTATTTTTACCCCCCGCCGCACAGCTGTACTGTTTGCGAAGGGAGGTTTTTTATTATGAACAACAAAGAAAAAGGGTTGCGCAACGTGCGCATACTCACCACATCCGCCATGCTCGCGGCGCTGAGCATCGTCATCGGCATCTTCTGCAAGAATTTTCTCAATTTCAGCCAAGGCTTTTTTCGCATAACCTTTGAGAATTTTCCCATCATCCTCTCGGGTATCATGTTCGGGCCGGCAATCGGAGCTGCCGTTGGCATAGTCTCCGACGTTCTCAGCTTTTTTCTCTCGACACAGAGCTTTGCGATTTCCCCGATAGTCACCCTCGGTGCGGCACTCGTGGGTGCCGTCAGCGGAGTTATGTCGCACTATGTTCTCAAAGGCAAGGGCAACACCCGCATCGTTCTTTCGGTCGTCGCCGCTCATTTCATCGGTTCGGTTTTGGTAAAAACATTGGGTATATATCAATATTACCATACTTCCTACTGGATCATGCTGCTTTGGCGCATCGGAATATACGCCGTTATCGCTTCGATCGAAGCTTTGCTTATCTGTCTTATCGCCAAGCACAAAGCATTTGAAAAACACATGAGGTAAAAAATGACTTATTCAGAGGCATTGGAATACATCCATTCGATCTGCTGGACCTTCACAAAGCCCGGGCTTGAGCGCATATCCGTGCTGTGCGAGAAGCTTGGCAATCCGCAAAATGGCCTCAAATTCATTCACGTGGCAGGCACGAACGGCAAAGGCTCGTTTTGCTCTATGCTTGAATCCGTTCTTCGCCACGCAGGATACAGAACCGGAGTGTTCACCTCGCCCTACATCAAAGTGTTCAACGAGCGCATGCAGTTCTGCGGCGAAAACATTGCGAACGACGAGCTTGCCGGAATAACCGAATACGTAAAGCCCTTTGCGGATTCTATGGAGGATAAGCCGACCGAATTCGAGCTTATAACCGCCATTGCCTTTGAGTTTTTCAAGCGCAAAAAATGCGACGTCGTCATTCTTGAATGCGGCATGGGCGGCAGGCTCGATTCGACGAACGTTATCCCCTCTTCCCTGCTATCCGTCATAACGGGAATATCCCTCGACCACACCGCCTTCCTCGGCAACACGGTGGAAAAGATTGCCGCCGAAAAAGCAGGCATCATAAAACCGGGCGGAAAAGTCCTCTTCGGCGGCAGGCACGGCTCGGTCGAGGACATCATCAAGGCAAAAGCCTCGCAAATGAATGCGGAGTATTACTTTGCCGACAAATCAAGCCTGAAAATCACAGATTCCGATCTTTCCGGCACTACGTTTAATTACAAGCAATACGTTTCGCTCAGTCTCCCCCTGCTCGGAATGTACCAACCCGAAAACGCCGCAAACGTACTCTCTGCAGTTGAAATACTCAACCACAGCGGTTACTCCATTGCGGAGAACGACGTCCACGAGGGACTTGCGGCGGCTCGTTGGCCTGCCAGATTTGAAATCATATCGCATGATCCCCTCGTTATTTTTGACGGCGCGCACAACCCGGAGGGTGTTGAGACCGCCACTGCAAGCATAAAGCAGTATTTCGGTGCACGACGCGTCGCGATCCTCACGGGCATAATGAAGGACAAGGACTACCGCTACATTGCCCGTAAATTTGCAGAGATCGCCGACCGTGCATTCACTCTGACGCCCGACAACCCCCGTGCGCTTCCGGCATCCGAATACGCCGCCGTTCTTGAGGGTGTGGGCATCAAGGCCACGGCGCACTCAAGTGTTCCCGAAGCACTCACCGAAGCTCTCCGTTTCGCTCGCGAGACCGGTACACCCCTCATTTGCATCGGCTCGCTGTATATGTACTGCGAAATAATGAATAACATATAATAGCCGATTGAAAGTTCAGCTATTATTAATTAAATCCGTTTTTGGCAATAAAAAAGCAATTCCGTTGCGTCGCAACGGAATTGCTTTTTTATTGGGTTATTCAAAATAACAGCAAGCAAAGAGCCAGCCGTTGTAGGGCATGACTATCGTGTCACCGAAAAGCCAATTCACGGAGGTGCGCTCGTACCAACCGCCCTCTCCATAGGTCTTTAAGATGTAAATGAGGTCCTTATCAAGCGCAACTACACCGTACTTTTTGTCAGCCGCTTCGCCGTACGCCTGCAGAGCCTCGTTATACGACTCTTTCCTTACAAAATTACCGTTCTCATCGTTGAATACCTTGCCGATGAGGGTGGTCGTTGCTATTGTGTAGAGCGAGCCGAGATATTCCGTATCGCCCGAAATACGCACGTACAGAACGGGGCCGTCCGCGGTATTCAAGTGAAAATAACCGTCCGCGGAGTTGAAAACGACCTGTATCTCCTCGCGGCCTTCAAATGTGATCATGTCGACCGAAATATCAATGTACGTAAGCTTGCCCTCGGGAGTTGCCGTATAAGACGGCACATGCTCCGGCTCGTATACCTCATACGGACACTCGGCAGGGGTCAGCTCGATGTCTGCAGTCTTTTTTATGATCAGAGTGCATTCCTCAACGGACTCGGATTTTGCGGTAAGGCCGATTATCATTGCATTTTTGTACTCGGACTTGGTCACCTGCATCGACATGGAGCCGTCGGCCTCGATAGTACCGATGTTTTCCGAAAGCAGGAAGTAGCTTGCGCCGTAACATCCGATCTCAACGTCCCTTGAATCCGTGCTGAGGGAGAAATGGCCGCCCTCGCCGGGATAGAAAAGTAAATATCTTCTCTCGCCGTTCTTGACCTTTACACGGTACGCTCCGGTGCTTACACCGTAAACGGGATTGACCGTATCAAAATATACATCTTCCCTTTTCGATGCATATTCGACGACCGTGACGGTGGCACTGCGCTCGGCACTCGTGAGCCTGATACTCGGCATGCTCAAATAAACACCCTCGCCCGCTTCGGGAACGACGTCGTAGTCGCCGGCTTCCATATTCGCTGTGACCGAGCCGTATTCGTCGGTTTTACCCTCGAAAACGACCTCGCTGCCCGACATAAACTTTACGTTAACGCCAACCGTGGGAGCACCCATGCCGTCTACGAGTGTAAGCGCATAAGCCTCGCCAAACGCGGCAATGCTTTCGGTTTTAAGTACCTCGCCGCAGCTGAGACATTCCTTGCGGCGGATTCCGTCCTCGGTGGACGTGGGGAACTTATCTATCACCCATTCGCCGGCATAGTGGCCGACAGCCGCAACCTCGGTCTGCGCTCGCAGTACCTCGTGGCAGATGAAGCAATGCTTGCCCTCGTCCTTGCCGCTTTCCGTGCAGGTGGGCTGAACGGCGCGGTCGATTATCTCCTTGTGTCCCTTTGCCGGGATGACCTCGGTGGGAGAGCTTTCGCCGCACTTGGTGCAAACGCGATGGCGCGCGCCCTCCTCCGTGCAGGTCTCTTCCTTGTCGATGATCCATTCGCCGTAAACATGCTCGCTGACGGGAATCGTTTCCGTTTGCAGCTTCTCTTCGCAAATACGGCAGTACTGCTCTTTTGAGCCTTCGGAGGTTTCGCTTGCTTCCTTGACGATGACCCAAGCGCCCGGAATGTGACCGGTGGGACCTATCTCCTTGGTTTCGGTCTCACCGCAGGCGCAACGCCTTTCATAAGAGCCGGATGACGTGCAATTCGGATGGGACGCGGTCTCCCAAGCACCCCAGGCGTGAACGTGGGGCGCTTCGGTTTCCTCGTCGGGTGACGTGGTGGTTTCCGGGGCTTCGGTCGCACCGTGCTCCGTTCCCGTGCAGGAAACGAATACAAAGCACTCGCAAAGCATCAGAAGCGCAATTACAAGCGCAATCAGTTTGTAATTTTTCATTGTATCAATCAGGGATTCACGGGCGCGCCGATATAGCGGTAATAATAGCAAACCTTAGTCCAGGAATGGTCTACATCCTCAAAGGTGTACTTATCCATGAGCTGCTGAAGCATTTGGGCAAGCCTTGCGTCAACCGGTACGCAACCGCTGCGCTCGGGATGCTCTGCATCCTCAACGGCAAGCTTTGCATACTCCTTGAAAAGCTCGGTAAGGTCTTCGCCCTTGCCGTGGAAGATGCCGGCGGCAACCTCATCCACCTTGTAAAGCTCATAATACTCCTCGTATTGATCGCCCCACGCTTCCTTGAGCTTGTTCTTGTAATCATCTCCGTAAATGGCCATGTAGGAACGAATGAAAAGGTCGTTTTCGGTAAAGGTGAAGTTAAAGGCGTTCATATTCGCCATTGTCGTGAGGGATTTGTCGAAAATGGGGGTCGCCATAACGAAGTCGGCGTAAATGACGGAGCCGATGCTTCCGTCCTTACGAAGCTCGTGATAGTAACCGTCCTCACCGAGAATGACGTCGATTCCGCCTGCTATGGTCTCACCTATAACGGCTCCGTTCTCGTTCTCGATAAAGGTGAAAACGCCGGGAGAAGCAATGGTGAAGTGGTCGTACCGCTCGCCGATGTACTCAATTTCGAAGGTGAAAGTACCTACAAAGTACATGTCATAGTAGCAAATATCTATATAATACGACTTACCTGCCTCGAAATAAACGGTCATGGGGCAGTTGACGATCTCACTCTGCATGAAGTACAGGCGCTCGCCGCCGTCCTTGTCGGAATCGTAATATATATCCATGTTCTCGTCGAAGATCCATGAGTCAAGGAGTTCATCGCACTTAGCGGAGATGCGGTACGCGCCGGATTGCTCGGGAACGAACTTATAAAGAAATCCCCGCGGCATGATGAGTCTGTCGTAGGTATAGATGTTGTCCTTGCCCATCTCGGCGATATAGGCGGAATGGGGCGCAAGACCCTTGATGGGGTCATCAAGCTGACCCTCCGCGCCGTAAACGTCATAGTAAACGCACATCTGGAGCCATTGCTTATCGTTTTCAACCTCAATACCGTAAGCAAGCGCAACCTTTTCAAGGAGTTCCTTAAGCTCTTTGTTTACGGTGCAAACGCCGCTGATGGTCGCGTTGGATGCGTAGCTGAAATAACTAACCATCTCCTCGTAAAGCGCCGCGTCGTTGCTGTAAACGAGATCGTGCACGGAGCTTTCCGCGAAGGGAGAGTTATATCCCATGAGGTTCGCAAGGAGGAGGGGACCGTCTGCGGTTCCGACATGGTAATAGCCGTCGTTCTCATTGAAAACAACGTTTGCGTAGTTTGCATAGCCGTAGCCGTCCGCATTGCGGTCGGTAGCGCAGTTGCGCGGAATGAAGCTGGGGGATGCGATATCCGCAACCGGGCATATCTCAAAATTCGTAAGGTAGACGCTGTCGTCACCGACGGAATCGCTTGAGTCCTTGATGTAAGCAATCGCGATGGTGTATTTGCCGTCCTTGATCGCTACGTAAGGATAGCAGGTCTCCCATTTCTCACTTTCGCCGGAGATCTGATAGATCCGGACGTTGTCGACGATGATGAAAAGCACGTCCGCGCCAAGCTCGGAGGATGCAAAATAGTCGAACTTGACCGCCTGTCCGGCTTTAAGTTCAACATCAACGTAAAGCAGAGCGGTCGTGCCGTTTGCGCCCTGATTGGTGTTGACCAGACACTTTACGCCGTTTTTCTCAACGAGGTCGAAATCCCAAATGGTATCCTTGAATTCCTCGTCGGTTTCAGCACGGTAGGTTATGCCGTTGCCGTTTGCACCGTTAATCGCCTCCTCGATCTTTGAGGATTCGGGCATGTCAACGGTCGGAAGGTTGACTTCAACGAACGCCTTCATGGATTCTTCGAGTCTTTGAACGTAATTCTCCGACTTGAAATGATTGAAAGACTCGACGAAAGGCTCTTCGTACGTGATCGCACCTTTCTCGATTACGGAGATCATACCGTAGCGGTCAACTATGACGGATGTAGGATAATACTGAACGTTGAAAGCCGTTGCCAGAGAAGTGTCAACCTTTGCCATTGGAATGGCATAATCGTTCGAAGCGCGGTATGCCTTGATGTCCTCGAAGGAATCGCTTGAGGGGTTGACTGCAACGATGGCAATATCATCCTTGTACTCGCGGTAAACGGAATCCATGTAGGGGAATTCCTTCTGGCACCAAGAACAGTTGATATACCAGAAATTGATAAGTACCGCCTTTTTGGTCTTAAGCAGCTCGGAGAGCTTGAGAGTTTCGCCGTCCGTGGTGGTTACGGTGAAATCGTGCATGATATCGCCGAGCTTGTACTGAACGCCGGAAAGGCTTTCGTCCGCAATAACCTCGGATGTGAGCGTGATCGTGGTGTCCGTGCCGGTAAGGGGGTAGCTGTCCGCAAGATCGTAGCCGTCCGGGATGCCGGAGAGAACGGCATGATAGGAAGTACCTTCCGCAGGCAGGCTGAAGCCGGCAACGCCGTTTTCATCGGTCTTTGAATAGCCGTTCATTACGGAAAGTGTGGAATCGGAATAGATAAGAACGGTAACGTCCTTAAGCTTAAGTCCGCCGGCGCTGACGACCTCAACGTTATAGGGCAGCTTTGCGCCGTCCTCTCCCTTTGTTGTATCGCCGCCGATGCCGGTAGTGCCTTCGGGCGCTCCCGTGTTAATGTCGCCGCCCGTCGTATTATCGCCCGTGCCGCCCTGACAAGCGGTAAGACAAGCGCCGAGAAGCATCAGCATTGCCAGAAGAAAAGACAACGCCTTTTTTGTTGGAATCTTGATCTTTTTCATCTTTTACTCCTTGTGTTCCGCGTAAAATAATAGTAATTTTAACATAAAAATATTAAATAATCATGTATAATGTATATTAAAATATACATTTTATACGACTAAATTTTTTTGAAATAAAAAATTAACAAAATATTCTCAAAGTATTGACAAACCGTCAATTTTATGCTATAATGTTTGCATCAAAAACGGAGTAATAAAACATGGAAACTGAAAGATCGTCACTCGGTGCAAGGTGGCTGTACCTCATCCTCGGTACGCTTTGTCTGAGCTTTGCCGGAGTCATTTACGCTTGGTCGATACTCAAAGCGCCGCTCGCGGCGGAGTTCGGATGGTCAAATACCGCTCTCGCGCTGAATTTCACGCTGACGATGTGTACCTTCTGCATCGGTGGCTTCCTCGGCAGCCGTATTTCGCGCGCTATCGGCTCCAATCTGACGCTTGTATTTGCCGGTTTCCTTTCGGGAAGCGGACTTGCTCTTGCTTCTCTGATGAACGGCAACATCGCTCTGCTCTACGTTTCCTACGCCGGAATGTGCGGGCTTGGCATCGGAGTTGCCTACAATGTTATTATTTCATCCGTCGGCGCGTGGTTTCCGGACCGCCGGGGGCTGTGCTCCGGTTGCCTGCTTATGGGCTTTGGACTGACCTCGCTCGTATTCGGCTCCGCGCTTGATGCGCTGTTTGCCGCCGAGGGCTTCGGATGGCGAAAGACATTTCTTATCTTCGGCATCACGCTGACCGTCTGCATTTGCCTTTGCGGCTTTTTACTGCGCAAGCCGTCCGACGAGGTCGTGTTCCCGGAGCCGAAAAAGGTCAAAGTCAAAAAAGCGGAAGGCTTTGAAAAGCTTGAGCTTTCACCGATGCAAATGCTTCGCCGCCCCTCCTTTTGGCTCTGCTTTATTTACACGACCTGCCTTTGCGCCGTGGGTAATTCCGTTATCAGCTTTGCTCGCGACCTCGCCCTCTCGACGGGTGCCGAGGCGGCACTGGCGACCACCCTGGTCGGTGTGCTTTCAACCTGCAACGGCATCGGCCGAATACTGACGGGCGCACTGTTTGACAGCGCAGGCAGAAGATTTACCATGATAGCCACGAATATACTGACCATCGCGGCGGCGGCTCTGACGCTTTCGGCTGTGCTTTGCGGTTCGCTTCCCCTCTGCATCGTCGGGCTATGCCTGACTGGTCTTTCCTACGGCTCCTGCCCGACCGTCAGTTCTGCTTTCGTTTCGTCCTTCTACGGGCAGCGACATTTTGCAACGAATTACAGCATAATCAATTTCAATCTGTTTGCCGCGTCGTTTATCGCCACAGCATGCGCAAGCCTGCGTACGGCTTCGGGCGGTTTCACCGCTCCCTTCGTGCTTCTGCTCTCTCTCTCCTGCATCGCACTGGCGCTGAATGTTTGCGTCAAGAAGCCGTGAAGATAAGAACAACTCAGCTCACCCCCATAAAGAAGAGAGGAGCCATTCGGCTCCTCTCAGACCGCTGACAAAGGGTTCAGGACTTAAGTTCTGAACCTTTTGTCGTAC
>JBJDZD010000153.1:0-4520 GCA_051867815.1 Eubacteriales bacterium
ATAAAGGGGAATATTCCATGCAGGGTATCTATCCTTGATCTTGCTTTTGAATGTAAGCTTATTCCCAAGGGGAATGGAAAATATCTGATCCCAATAAAGAAAAAAATACTGTCGGATCTTGGGGCTGATGAAGAATACGAAGTTGAGATTGAGCCAATTGAAACGCTGTCGCGAATCAATCATGACAGCCCGTATTCAAGGGAACACCCCATACGAAAAATAGACTTTATTGAAACGATCCCCGTTCAAGCCGGATTATGTGGCCATTGCTGTGTTGCAATGCTTGCCGGTGTGCCCCTTTCCGATGTGGTCGCGTTGATGGGTAAGGGTCACGCATCGTGGTCGAAAATATTGGAAGCTTTGGACTATTATGGAATTTCCTATGCATCGAAGGCTGTTTATACTAAAGGCAACGCATACCGGTTGCCTCCGTGCTGCATAGTTAATAACGACAATGGCTTCCTGCTTTGGTACAAAGGTACCTTCTGCGGGGTGACAGATGTTGACCCAAAGAAAACCATAAGCTATGTTGAAATAATGGCCGTTTGATAACGAGAGAGTTTTCGGCTCGTCGAACAGCAGCAATGATGCACTGATATACGGGAATCCCATACGTGCATTTTTCGTCACTGCGTTCCGGACAAGGGCTGTATTCCTTGCGCCGATTGGCGTCCATCCTCTTAATGCAATGGCGTGACCGTTTTCGTCACGCCATTTGATTGTTTGCTGTCTTACGAATGCCGCCCCAAATCGGGTGGGATTTATGTTCAATAAATGGCAAAAGACAGCGAGAATCAGAACTCCCATGCGCGGATGGAATTTGCGGTAGAGTGAGATTTTGCAATGCCGCGCATTATGATTGTTTTGCTTCGCAAAACGATCAGGAGTTCTGATTCTATACAGATAGCAAAAGGCGCTCGGTGGGGTGAACCCCACCGAGCGCCTTTTGGCACCCGCAGCGAGAATCGAACTCACAACTAACCCTTAGGAGGGGTTTGTTATATCCATTTAACTATGCAGGCGTGTTTAATTATTATATCACAAAAAGCTGCGATTTGCAATACCTTTTTGAAAAAAATATCCCCGACAAAATCGGGGATATGATTTTAATAGTTGTTCCTTATCCTCTTTCGGATGCCGAAGTAGGCACCAAGGAAGATAAGAGTTGCAATGATGACACCGCAGATGACGTAAATGCCCGTGCTTATCTCAATGTCGGATTTTAGCTCTTCCCAAAGCTGATTGATGAGCATCAGTTTCTCACCGCTCAGGTTTTTGTAGGTTGAGGTCTGAACGCTTTCGGTATCGTACATCTTTTCATAAGCGTCATCCTTGATCTCGCCCATGTATTCGATGTATTCCTCGCTCTCAACGACCAAGCGGTTGGGGGATGCGTAATAGGTATATTCGGCATTTGCAATTGCAGGCTCCTCCATGAGCATGAAGTTGATATAGCGCTCGGCTATTTCCTTGTTCTTGCTCGATTTTGGTATGCACATTGCATCAAGATAGAAGTTCGTGCCTTCCTTCGGATAGTAGAATTCAAGGTCGGGATTGTTTTCGTACATTGCAAGATAGTCGCCGGCGTAGTAGGCGGAAATGCCTGCCGAGCCGTTTTCCATCTTGTTATATATCTCGTCCATAACGTAGCCCTGAAGAATGGGCTTCTGCTCCTTGAGCTTCTCAAGGGCCTTGAGCCAATCTTCCTCGTTGTCGGAGTTGACGTCGAGGCCGAGGAAGTACTGCGCAGAGCCGAAGGCATCGCGCGAGTTGTTGAATTGCAAAATGTTTCCGGCATGTTTCTCATCCCACATCAGAGACCAACTTCCGAGATTCGGGTCATCGGGGTCGACCATCGTGGTATTGTAGATAATTCCGACCATGCCGTAAAGGTAGGGCACGGAATAAACGTTGCCGGGATCATGCTCCGAGTGCTCGCTCGTTTCGCCCCAGAATTCGGGGAGGATATTGCCGATATCGGGAATATTGTCGTAGTTGAGGGGCGCAAGCAGGTCCTCCGCGATCATTCTCTCGATCATGTAATCGGATGGAACGATAACGTCGTAGCTCACCGAGCCGGAGCTGATCTTCGCATAAAGACTTTCGTTGCTTGAAAACGTTGAATAGTTTACCTTGACCTTTACGCCGTAGGTTTCGTAATACCATTCCTCAAAGGCTTGATTGACATCAAGGCAACCCTCCGAGCCGTCCGAGATATATTCGCCCCAGTTGTAAACGTAGAGCGTTTCAGTCGTGGTTATGCCGTCGCCGGCGCAGGAAACAAGGAGGGGAAGGACGATGACGAACGCCGCCAAAAGCGCGGCAAAACGCATTTTTTTCATCATTCCACCTTCTTTCTTGCGGCTTTGCGACTGCCGAAGGAGCCTGCAAAGTTGACGACGAGGAGGATTATCAGAATCACCAATACGATGAGAGCCGAAAGCGCATACATGCTGAATTTGACGTTGTGTGCGGTCTGGTTGTAAACGTAAAGGGGAAGCGTCTGAAAATCCGGGGAGCTGACGAAATGGCTGATAACGAAATCGTCAAGCGACATGGTAAATCCGAGCATCAGGCCGGAAATGATTCCGGGAACGATCTCGGGCAATTCCACCTTGAAGAACGCCTGTGAGGGTGTGCATCCGAGGTCCTGTGCCGCCTCCGAGAGCGAGGTGTCAAGGCTCTTGAATCTCGGCATTACCGAGAGGATGACGTAGGGCAGGTTAAAGGTGACGTGCGCAATCAGCATCGTTCCGAAGCCGAAGAAGGATTGCAAATTAAGTATCGCCGCAAATGCAACGAAGAGCAGCATCATCGAAACGCCGGTAACGATATCGGGGTTCATCATGGGGATGTTGGTTACGGTATTGACCGCGCCGCGGATCCACTTTGATCTCATTCTGTGCAGTCCGAGAGCGGCAAAAGTGCCGATAACGGTTGCAATGAGTGAGGAAGAAACGGCAAGAACAAGGGAATTACGCAGGGACGTCAGCGCCTCATCGTCCGCAAACAGCTCCTCATACCAAACAAGTGAAAAGCCACTGAATTCAGCAAGACTGCCTGCCTCGTTGAAGGAGAATGCGATGAGGACGATTATCGGAACGTAGAGAAGCAAAAATACTAAGAAAATATAGCACTTTGAGAGGAATTTCAAGGCACGATACCTCCTCCCTTGGCAGATTTTGGCGTGTTTCCGGACTTATCGTCGGAAAAGCGATTCATTATCGTGACTGAAATGATGATCAGAACCATCATGACGAGCGATATTGCCGCACCGACATTGTAAGTTGACGGATTCTGGAAAAGACGCTCGATAGTGTCACCTACGAGGTCTATTTTTCCTGCGCCGAGCTTCTGAGAAATGTAAAAGGTGCTTATCGAGGGGACGAACACCATTGTGACACCCGAGATAACGCCCGAAACGGTCAAGGGCATGATAACGCGAGTCATCGTTTGCCATGAATTACAGCCGAGATCGTGCGAGGCCTCGATATACTTGGGGTCAAGCTTGGTCATTGCCGTGAAAATGGGCAGTACCATGTAGGGCAAAAAGTCGTATATCATGCCCAGAATTACGCCGAAATTCGTGCCGACGATGGGGAGTTTGTTAAGCCCGAGCGATTCAAGCAGGGAATTAAGCAGACCGCCGTTGTCAAGCAATGCCATCAATGCATAGGTCCTGATGAGCAGGTTGCACCACATGGGGAGCATGACGAGCACCATCAGCATCTTTTGCGCTCGTGGGCTTTGCTTCGACATGAAATACGCGAGGGGGTAGCCGATAAGCAGGCAAACGACCGTCGCTATCAGCGCAAATGCAATGGAAAGCACGAATACGTTGCCGTACTGTGAAAGGGATGCGATATTTGAAAAGGAGAAGTGGCCCTCGGCATCCGTAAAAGCGAAATACAGCACGAATATCATGGGAAAAACGATGAACATCACCGCCCAGAGAATATGGGGTGCCGCCGCTAACTTCTGAAAGAGCGAGCCTTTTTTCATTCCTCTTCCTCCGGGTTGTCTGCAAGATGATCAAGCTCGTCGCTGAAAGAGGAGTAGTCTCCGAATTTGCCCGAATACTCGGACTTTTTCATAACGTGAATTGCCTCCGGCTCAATATGGAGGCCGATGGTTGCATCGGGAGCAACGTAGTCGGACGTTTCAAGCATCCACTTGAAGCCGCCCACGTCAACGATTATCTCATAGTAGTCGCCCTTGAAGGTGACGGAGGAAACGGTGCCGGTGAGCATGCCGTCCTCAACCTTTACGACGTCAACGTCCTCGGGGCGAACGACGATATCGACCTTTTCTTTGGGTTCAAAGCCCTTGTCCACACATGTGAAGGTGTGGCCGGAGAAATAAACCTTGTAGTCCTCAAGCATTATGCCGTCAACGATGTTGGATTCACCGATGAAGTCAGCAACGAAGGCGTTTTCCGGCTCGTTGTATATCTTTTCGGGAGTGCCTATCTGCTGGATTTTGCCGTCCGCCATTACTACGATGGTATCGGACATGGAAAG
>JBJDZD010000154.1:0-4490 GCA_051867815.1 Eubacteriales bacterium
ACCCTCAATAACGCATCCGTCCGCAACGATCGAATTGGAAACCTTTGCGCTTTTGCTGTAGGATGTGGGAGCGGAATTGCGCACCTTTGTGAAGATGGGGCTTTCGGCATTCTCGAAAAGCTCAGCGCGAACCTTTTCGTCAAGCAGATTCATTGACGTCTCAAAATATCCGTGAAGAGTGTTGAGAAGCGCATAGAAGCCGTCGAAGCGGTAAGCACGGAAATTCGCCTTGCGAACGTTTCTTGCAATGATGTCTCGGAAGAAGCTGGTATAGCCGTGTGCCGCCGCGTCGTTGAGAACGGAAAGCAGGTATGAGCGCGTTACCACCATGATGTTGGTGCTGATATCATACTCTCCCTCCACATGTGCGCCGTACTCGGTAGCATCCGTGATCTTACCGTCGTCATCGATCGTCATAACGGAATGGCGCTCTGCGGCGCTTCCGTCGCACACGTGCTTGGTAACCACGGTGATATCCGCGCCGTTTGCCTCATGGTCGTCGATGACCTTTGAGATATCAATATTGCAAATCGTATCGCAATCCGAAAAGACGATAACATCCTCGTTGCAGCGCGTAATGAAGTTCGTTACGCCGAGAAGCGCTTCAAGACGGGTGCTGCCCGATGCCTTTGCATCGTACGCGGTAATGAAGGGGGGCAATATCTTGATACCGCCCGAACGACGGGCAAGATCCCAGTCCTTACCCGTGCCGATGTGGTCAAGAAGGGACTGATAATTATAATGTGTAATGATACCGATCTTGGTGATTCCCGAATTTACCATGTTGGAAAGGGGGAAATCTATGAGTCTGTATCTGCCGCCGAATGGTACGCTCGCCATTGTGCGAAGGCGCGTAAGTTCGGGAAGGCTTTCGTCGTGAATATTCGAGAAAATAAGTCCGGCTGCTGTCATAACTGTGCTCCTCCTATCAGTTAGGGTTGATCATCGCACCGGGTGCGATCTCTCTGTTGTCTTCGATCTTGATATCGGCACCGATAACGGCAATCTCGCCGCCCTTCGGTCCACCGACCTTTGCGCCCTTTCCGATTTCCACACGAGCATCGACGATGGAATACTCAACCGTCGCGCCCTCGCGAATCGTTACGTCCTCCATAATAACGGAATCAATCACACTTGCACCTGCCTCGACTATCACGCCGGAGCCGAGAACCGATCCGCGGACAGTACCGTAGATCTTACAGCCCTCCGTAATGCTTGAGTTTTCAACGACACCGTCCGCACCGATATACTGGGGTGCGCGCGCGGTGTGGCGAGAGTAGATGCGCCACTTTTCATCGTTGAGATTAAGAACGGGATCGTTGCCGATCATGTCCATATTTGCTTCCCAAAGTGAGGAAATGGTTCCTACGTCCTTCCAATAGCCCGAGAAAGGATATGCAAACATCTTTTCTCCTGCCGCGAGCATGGTGGGAATTACGTTCTTGCCGAAGTCATTGCTTGAGGAGGGGTCATTCTCGTCAGCAATGAGGTATTCGGAAAGCTTCTTTTTGTTGAATATGTAAATGCCCATCGAAGCAAGGGTGCTGTCCGGGTTCTTCGGCTTCTCCGAGAACTTCCATATCCTGCCGTCCTCGTGCGCGCTCATGATACCGAAGCGGCTTGCCTCCTCGAGGGGAACGTCAAGGCATGCGATGGTGCAGTCCGCACCCTGTCTTTTGTGATAATCGAGCATTGCATCATAGTCCATCTTGTAGATATGGTCGCCCGAAAGAATGAGAACGTAATCAGGGTCGAACTGGTCAATGAACCGGAGATTCTGGTATATTGCGTTGGCGGTACCCTTATACCAATCCGCCTTTTCCTTGCCCTGATAGGGGGGCAGGATCTTTACACCGCCGTAGGTGCGGTCAAGGTCCCACGGCAGACCGTTTCCGATGTAATCGTTGAGCAAAAGGGGCTGATACTGCGTAAGAACACCGACGGTGTCGATACCCGAATTGACGCAGTTGGAGAGAGTAAAGTCGATGATGCGGTACTTTCCTCCGAAGGATACCGCAGGCTTTGCAAGACGGGTGGTAAGCGCGTAAAGACGGCTACCTTGTCCGCCTGCAAGGAGCATGGCTACACATTCTTTTTTCTTGAACATTGCTTCTTGTTCCTCCCTTTGGGGTTCTTTATTTCAGTAGACGCATTTATCTTTTCGGCTTCGTTTGCCGTATTGGGTGCTCTGTGCGGTATTTCTTTTTCAAGACGGAATATCAAAGCTCCGTGGGGAGCAAGACGAACGCAGAGCGACTCTTCCCTGCCGTGCATTGGTACGCTCTCGCTTCTGAGCAGACCCTCGTGCGTAACGCCGCCTCCGCCGTATTCAAGCTTATCGGATGAGAACACTTCCCTGTACTCGCCGCATACGGGAACGCCGATGCGATATTCGGGATGGTAAACGGGCGTGAAATTGATGAGTGCAAGCATGCGGCTCTTTCCGTCCGAGCGCGTGAGCGCAATCACTCCGGCGTCGCGGTTATCCGCGTCGATCCACTCAAAGCCGTCCCAGCTCATGTCGTTCGCCCAAAGCTCGGGCGAGGAGATATAGAGGTGGTTGAGGTCTGCGGTGAAATGCTGGAATTTCGCATGCATCTCGTAATCGAGCATGAACCATTCAAGGCTCTCCCCGTACGCCCACTCGCGAAATGGGGCGTATTCCGTACCCATGAAAAGGAGCTTTTTGCCCGGATGGAGCATCATCCAGCAAAGAATTGACCTTGCGCCGGCGAATTTGTTCCAATAGTCGCCCGGCTGGCGGTCAAGGAAGGATTTTTTGCCGTGAACGACCTCATCGTGCGAGATTGGAAGCATGAATTTCTCGCTGAAGGCATACATCAGCGGAAACGTGAGCTTGTCATGGTGATATTTGCGGAAAATGGGGTCGATTTCGGAATAGGAAAGTGTATCGTTCATCCAGCCCATATTCCACTTATAGGTAAAGCCGAGGGAATGCTCGATGTCGCCGGTGATCTGCAGGTTGGCGGTAGATTCCTCAGCTATCATCATAAGCGCCGGATACGCGCCGGAGATATGAGCGTTGAGTTTCTTGAAAAATGCAACCGCCTCAAGGCAGATATTGGTGCCGTATTCATTGGGCACCCATTCGCCGGGCGCTTTGTCGTAGTCAAGATAGAGCATGGAGGCGACCGCATCAACTCTCAGGCCGTCAACGTGAAAGACCTGTGCCCAATACGATGCGTTTGAAACAAGGAAGCTCTGCACCTCAGGCCTACCGACGTCAAAGCGGCGAGTTCCCCAGCCTGCGTGTTCCATTCTATCCTTGCCCTGGTACTCATAGAGGGGCTGTCCGTCAAATTCATAAAGACCGTGCGCATCCTTCGGGAAATGCGCAGGCACCCAGTCGAGGATTATGCCCAGCCCCGCGCAGTGCGCGGCATCAACGAAGGCGCAAAAATCCCGGGGGCTTCCGAAGCGCGAGGTGGGTGCATAATAGCCCGTCACCTGATAGCCCCACGAACCGTCAAAGGGATGTTCTGCCACGGGCATCAGCTCGATATGAGTATATCCCATCTGCTTTGCGTATGGGATAAGCTCGTCTGCAAACTCGGCATAGGTGTAGTAAGAGTTGTCCTCGTGCCGCTTCCATGAGCCAAGATGAACCTCGTAAACATTGACGGGGCGGCTGTAATCACGGGCAGACGGACGCTTTTGCATCCAGGCCTTGTCCTTCCAATTATATGAGAACGCCGAGCCGTTTATGACGGACGCCGTATTCGGGCGCAGTTCTGCCGCGAAAGCGTAGGGGTCGGCCTTCAAAAGCTCCCTGCCGTCATGGGTGCGGATGCCGAATTTGTATCTCATTCCGTCGGGCATTATTTCGGTTTCAAGCTCCCAAATACCGCCCTCGGTGATGCGCCTCATCTCCCTGCCGGGTCCCCATGCATTAAAATCACCGCAGAGGAAAACGGCGGCGGCATTCGGTGCCCAAACGCGGAAGAACATTCGCTCCCCCTCCGTATGTACGCCGAAATATTCATAAGCCTTGAAGTTCGTACCTTGATGAAAATAGTAAGCCGCAAGATTATCCGCCATTGCACTTCCCCCCGTTTTTAGCCATTATTACCTATAATATATTATACTACATTTATTTGGTAAAAGTCAAGCCATTCACAATTTATTATATTAATTCAACTAATAAAATATTCCTAATTCGCTCAAAAATACGCAAAAACGCATTGACAAAGCCCCTGCTCTTCGATATAATATAATCATAAGCAACACAAAGGAGCATTTACCATGTCAACTTATCGCAAACAAAACGCAGGCGGCCCCTTGATGGCCGTTGACGCGCTCGGCAGACCCACCCCTGACACACAAAGCGGCGCACCAATAGAAAGGGGCGGCAGGCTCGTCGGTCTTTTCTACTTTCTCTGGCTTGGCGAATGCGGCAGGCACAGGCCGTATAACGTATCAAAGATCGTTGCCTCCGACCCCGACATCGGACACAAGCCGGATTCTCCCCT
>JBJDZD010000155.1:0-4467 GCA_051867815.1 Eubacteriales bacterium
AGGAGCACAAGGCGGTCCTCAAGCCCTTCGTCATCAGCGAGGTCACCGCAGACGGCTCGTTCCGCATCAAAAACCGCCGTTATTTCACCTCCTTGGACGATTGCTCCCTCTATTGGAGCGTTGAGTGCGACGGAAAGGTAGTTCGTGACGGCATTATCGGCGAGCTTCGCGTAGCTCCGCAGAGATCGAGGAAATACAACATCGACCTCTCCGGCCTCAAGCTTTCCGGTATATGCACGCTTGATTTCTCCGTCCGTCAGAACAGCGCGACCGCTTGGGCTGATGCAGGCTTTGAGGTCGGCTTCCATCAGGAAAGAATTGAATCTGCACCGAGAGCCGAGATAGGTCTTCCCTCAAAGGCAGGAAAAATCGACGTTTCCGAAAGCGAGAAAATGATAAACATCACCGCCGGAGAGACTTCGTATACGATCTGCAAGACCTGCGGTCTCATTTCTTCGATAATCGACAATGGCAGAGAGATGCTCTGCACACCCGTTACGCCCGTCATTTTCCGTGCACCCACCGACAACGACAGACGCATAAAGAAAGAATGGTTTGCCGCAGGCTTTGACCGCTCCGAGGTCAAGTGCTATTCCGTAGAGCTTGCAAGCGCGGACGAAAAACGTGCAGTCGTCAAGGCATCGCTTTCGCTCGGCGCAAAGCTCGTGGCACCCTTCGTGAAGCTCGAAGCGACCTACACGGTCGATCTTTCGGGTGAGATAAAGATTGCAATGGATGCAAAGGTAAGAGACGGCTTGCCTCCCCTTCCCCGTTTCGGCGTTCAGTTTGAGATGCCGGAGGGCAACGAAAAGCTTGAATATTTCGGCATGGGTCCCGGCGAGAGCTATATGGATCTGCGCCACTCCTCGAAGCTTTCCTATTTTAAGTCCGGCGTTTCGGATAATTTTGAGCCGTACGTTCGTCCTCAGGAGAACATGGCGCACGCGGACACCGAATGGGTTTGCGTTACCAATGAGAGCCGCCACGGTCTGCTCGCGCTCGCGGACGGAAAGGCTATCTCCTTCAACTGCTCGCACTTCACTCCCGCGCAACTGGCGCAGACTGCTCACAACTACGAGCTTGTTCCCAAAAAGGAGACCGTCGTCAATCTCGATTACAGACACACCGGCATCGGCTCGAATTCCTGCGGCCCCGCTCTGCTTCCCGAGTTCAGATTCACCGAAAAGGAATTCACCTTCAAGGTTCGCATCACGCCTGCCGTTCTCGGCAACACCGACCCCTTCCGAAAGCTCTGATGCCTCCCATCAGCGTTCTTATCAAGCCTGCATCGTCGCTTTGCAACATGCGGTGCAAATACTGCTTTTACTCCGACATTACGGACAATCGCGAGGTCAAGTCCTACGGCATAATGACCGAGGAAACGCTTGACAATCTGATAAAAAAGGCTTTTGAATACGCAAGCGGCTCGGCGACCTTCGCCTTTCAAGGCGGAGAGCCGACCCTTGCAGGGCTTGACTTTTACCGCAAGCTGATAGAGCTTGAGAACGAATATAACGTTAACAAAATACCCGTTCAAAACGCCCTGCAAACGAACGGGTACATAATTGACGACGAATGGGCGGAGTTTTTGGCAGAAAACAGATTCCTCGTCGGGCTTTCGCTTGACGGAACGAAGGATATCCACGATTCCCTGCGCGTTGACGCCGACGGAAAGGGCACATTTTCACGGGTGCAAAAGGCGGCAAGACTGTTTCGCAAGCACGGGGTTGAGTTCAATATTCTCTGCGTGGTCAACAACTTCGTCGCGCGGTCGCCGAAAAAGGTGTATGACTCGCTCAAGGAATTCGGGTTTATTCAATTCATCCCCTGCCTTGACGGCTTCGACGGCGAAAAAAAGGTCTTTTCACTGACGGCACAAAGATATACGGAATTTCTGAAAGCCGCTTTTCGAGAGTATTACAAGGATTTTTGCGCCGGACATCCCGTCAGCGTGCGGAATTTCGACAACTACATAGGCATGCTTCTCGGTCGACCGCCCGAAAACTGTGCCATGGCAGGTGTTTGCACCTGCTACACGGTGATCGAAGGCGACGGAAGTGTGTTTCCCTGCGACTTTTACGTGCTTGACGAATGGAAGCTCGGGAATATCAATGAAGTATCGTTTGAAGAGCTTATCAACGGCGAACTTGCGCGAAAATTCGTTTTCGTTTCAACGCATCGGAGCGAGGAATGCACAACCTGCAAATGGTTCCCACTCTGCCGCGGCGGCTGTCGCCGCGAGCGCGAGCCTATCACGGACGGCACGCCCTCCCTCAATCGCTTCTGCAAATGCTACAAGCAGTTTTTTGAAGCTTGCTATCCGCAAATGGAAGATATGGCAATCAAAATTCAAAGGAATTACAGATAAAGCACAAGCCTCGGAGAAAAACGCTCCGAGGCTTGTGCTTTTGGCGGCGTTCATTCCGCCTTGTAGTTCATTATTGCAATAAACGTTGCTTTTGATCTCTCAAACTGTTCTTCGTTTGACTTGCCCGAGAGCGCATTTTTCGTACGCAAGCAAAGAACGGTGTCCTTTGGGACGGAAGCAAACGCCTCGGCGTTCGCCTTGGCAAAATCGGTGTCCCAGAAGTTGACACAGTAGGAATCCACGGCGTAGTCCGGCACTTGCTCGAGAACATCCGAGAGCTTGCAAAAAACGCCCTTTGCAACGACGTCATATAGCCAGCGCTCAAGCAGGCAAACGGAATACTCGCCCGTTTGCATCACGCGCAGATAAGAATTGTATTCCTGCGTATTGATCTGGGTGTTGACCTCGTCACCCGAGACCTCATTTCCTTCTCGCTCCTTGATCTGCGCCTCCGAGTAGATATTCAGGGCGGCGAGTGCCGCGTGCTTTTCGCCGTCGCCGTTAAAATCGCTCATAACGCTCTCAAAGGCGCCGAGCATGCTTGTGTAATTCGGATCCGTGGGCAGATATGCCGATCCGGCATACATAATCGTAAGATCGTCGGAGACGTTACCGCACGTCTGCACGGTGCAAATGGCAAGCAAAAGCACTACTGCAACGCCGGCAAGGAGCTTCCATTTATGATAGAACCAAAAGTTGTCAAGCCAACCGAGAAAGCCGCCGCGCACCTCGATCTCCGAGGGGGTGAGCTTTTCTTCACGGGTATAATCCGGCTCTTTGCCGGGGGCGTATTGTTTCATTGCTTTCTCCTTCCAAGTTTGGTCGCAATGCGGGCGATAATTCTGTCCGTCAAGCCACTGCCCCGAGGCCTTGCGAAGCTGAGCGAGCCGACAAGTCCGATAGCGAAGAGGATCGCGAACATAGTCGCTACCGCCGCCCAATCATCGGTCAGAGCAGCGAGAGCAAGCCGAATGCTCGACCCTTTTATCAGCTGTGAGGCAACTATCACGGCGCAAAGCGTCAGCGGCACCTCAAAGGCCGCAAACGGGTCAACGACAAAGCGCAAAGGGCTGAATCGCATGAGAACGACGGTGATGATGGGGAGTGTGATAACGATAAATATTCCGACATAGATCGCGGCAACCACGGCGCCGTTATTCTCCTTGACCTTGAACAGCTCAAAAAGCAATGCCGAGAACAAACAAAAGGCGCATATAAGAACGGGCACGGCGACATAATAAACAACGTGTTTTAGCACTGCTTTGGTTTTCATGGCTCGCTCCTTTCGCTTGATAAGATAATTATATCACAATTATTCGGAAAATGCAACAGAAAATAATCAAGTCATACCTCAATTCATTCGCTGTTTTATGAAAGCTTGATTGCAAGGGCTTTTTTGCGCAGCAGGCTTTCTGCGTATATTATACCATAAAATTCGCAAATAGTACAGGTAAATGTACTATTTTTTTATCCCGACTTCGTATAATATTAGTACAGTTACAGGGAGGTATGGTATAAGCATGCAATTAAATGAGGCAATCAGCAAAAGATTATCCGAGCTACTCAAGAAGCAGAATATGACAAATTATCAGCTGCATATAAGAAGCGGTGTGCCTAAGTCCACTATTGGAAATTTGGTCAACTGCACGTACGAATCCGTAAAATTGCGCGTAATACACGAAATTTGCCAAGGACTTGGCATCGGCATAAACGAGTTTTTCGATTCACCCCTGTTTAATGAAGAAAACTTAGAACCCTAACGGCTTCCGTACCGACCGGTTCGGAAGTTTTTATTAACCAAACAAAAAAGCAGGTGCCGCGCGGCGGCACCTGCTTTATCCTTTATAAGTTATAAGTACGATTTGTACGTTTTATCAGTCAAGCGGCTTCATCGTGGGGAACAGCAATACGTCGCGGATGGAAGCGCTGTCGGTCAGGAGCATTACAAGTCTGTCAACGCCGAAGCCGAGTCCGCCTGTGGGGGGGAGACCGTATTCAAGGGCGGTGATGTAGTCGTAGTCCACCTGTGCCTTACAGTCGGGGTCCTGCGCCTTGCGCTCTGCGACCTGGCGGTCACAGCGGGCGCGCTGGTCGATCGG
>JBJDZD010000156.1:0-4432 GCA_051867815.1 Eubacteriales bacterium
TGCCGCCGAGCTTGCCCCCAAGCTCAAATTGAACGAGTGGAAAAAGCATGAGCTTACGGAAATTATATTGTTTCCTACGCTTTTCCTGCCACCGAGGCGGTAAAGCCTCCCAAGGCGACGATTCTTTCTCAGCCGAAGGGCGGTTCGTTTACCATCGGTGACGCGGTAAGTCTTGTCGTGTCGGTTAGCCCGACCGACGGCTATAACCTCAGCTTCCAGTGGTACATGACAAGCGTTAACGATATCTCAACGATAAAGGCTATCTACGATGAATCCGACGATTCATACGGAACGCAGGCGATATTTGTTCCCGAACAGAAGGTGGGTACGGTATATTATTGTGTCATGGTGACCAACACCGCCATGCAGAACGGTCAGCTCATTTCAAGCGATCCTGTCTATTCCGATCTTGTAGCCGTTACCTTCAAAGCGCCCGCAGAGGTAGGATATCCGTCCGTCATCACATCCCCTGAGTCTGTAAGTGCCAAATTGGGAGAAACGGTAAAGCTCTCAACTTATATAAAACCGATCGGAGAGGGCGAGCTTCATATTCAGTGGTACAGATCCACAAAATCGGACATGAGCGGTGAGACCGCCGTCAGCGGAGCGACCGGAGTCGAGCTGACCGCGGAACAGGTCGAGGGTACCGTATACTACCGCGCCGCCGCTTACATGGAGTATAACGGCAAGCGCAGTGACACGATCTACACCGAGATCGCCGCCGTAACACTCGAAAAAGCCGATCCCACTGTCGTAGGAATTGAAATTCAGAACAAGCCGAACAAGCTTGAATATAACAAGGGCGAAAGCCTCGACACCGCCGGTATGACTGTAAGAGTAGTCATGAGCGACGGATACAAGAACATCACAAGCGGCTTTACCTGCTCCCCCACCGTGCTGAACACGGCCGGAGTCCAGGTCATTACTGTGACGTACGAGGGCAAATCAGCGACCTTCAGCGTCACGGTAAAGGAAACTCACACCCACGTGGCAGGTAATGAATTGTTGTCGGACTCCGAAAGCCACTGGCACGTTTGCTCTTGTGGGCATAAGATGAGCATCTCCGCGCATACCTTCGGTGTGTGGAAAACAACCAAAGACGCCACCGAGACCACCATGGGTGAAAAAGAGCGTGTATGCTCTGCCTGCGGATATAAAGAGACCGCAGTAATACCGGTTCTTGCGCACACTCACAGCGCCGGAGCCGAATGGCAAAGCAATTCTGCAGGTCATTGGAATGTCTGCTCCTGCGGAGAAAAAATGAATACTGCGGAGCATACCTTCGGAGAGTGGAAGGTCATAAAGGCAGCAACCGAGACCACTACAGGCGAAAAGGAACGTACCTGCTCGGTCTGCGGATACAAGGAGACGTCCATCATTGCCGTTATCGGTCATGTTCACGAGTCGGGAAGCGATGCATGGAACTGTGATGCCGCCTACCACTGGAACGTCTGCACTTGCGGTGAAAAGATTAATACCGCCGCACACACTTTTGGCGAATGGAAAACGGTAACCGAGGCTACCGAAACCGTAGCCGGTGAAAAGGAACGCACCTGCTCGGTGTGCGGTTACAAGGAAAGCGAGGCCATAGCCGCGCCGGGCGAGGGCACCTCCACTTCCGGTGATACCGATAAGATCGGTGAGAATGAAGGCACAGACAAACCGGAGGACACCGGAAAGACCGGCGATGAAACCGGCGGCTTCCCGTGGTGGATACTGATACTCGCGGTCGCAGGCGTAGCGGTCGCTGCCGTGGTCGTCGTTATCGTTGTTAAGAACAAAAATCCGAAAACGACCGGTGAGAACTGAGCAAAAGGGTAAAACAGTAAAACGAAACAGCCGGATACTCTGAATGGGAGATACGCATTACGCAGCGATAAGCGCAACGCAGATCTCCGTTCAAGCGTCAAAACTGTTCCGGAAATAAACAGAAAAGGGCAGAAGTGCGGTGAAACACTTTCGAGGTACGAAAGTGCGCATCTTCTGCCCTTCATGATAGATACCTTTGTAATAAAAACCTATTATCTCGCGGCAAAATAGACCATAATCAAAAAAGAAAAAATGCACCCTCGCGGTGCATTTTTCTGTGCCCTGAAAGGGCGAAAATCTATTAGTTACCAAATGGAGTCATGAATTCGTCCACATACGCCTTGACCTGTCGGCATAGCGCGTGCGGAACGATGTCCGTCGCTCCGCTCAGCGTTTGCGGCACTGCAGTACAGATCGGACACACACTCTTGTATTTGCAAGTGAGGCATTCGGTCGGGATAACGGCATTATCCATACTTTTGCAAGTCTCTTTCCACGCCTCGTCAAAGCCCGACTTGCGAACGTCTACTGCACGCTCGGGTAGCATTCCGCAGGGGTACATCATACCGTCCCAGCTTAGCCAGAATGCGCCTTTTCCTGCAATACACGATGGAAAACCGCATTCTCGGCACATCTTATCCTCGGATGCATCCTGCATAGAGGAGGATATACGCACCCTGCGTGCCGCAGTCTGATCCGGAGTCAGCGTCAGCTTATCAAAGCGAGCCTGACTTCTGCCTGTTTCCTCGGGAGTCAAGGAAAAGTCACCGGCTTTACGACCATTGCGAATGGGAGGAAACAAAAAGCCCGTCATGCGCACCGGAATGTTCTCTTTTTTTGCAAACCCGACGATAGCTTCCATGTCGGATACGTTATCTTTTGTGAAGGTCGTATTCAGATTGACGTAAATCCCTGCCCGCTTGAGAGCCAATATACCCTGCATGGCATCATGAAACGCCGCGCCGCTTCCGCAGTGAGCGGCGTATGTTTCGGGCGATGCACCGTATAAGGATATACTTACTTTTTCCGGTGGATGTTTGCTGAAAATCGAAACGATCTCCGGGGTTATCCTTGTGCCGTTGGTGTTCACGGACATGACGACGCCCATTTTAATCATTGCTTTGTATATTTCGCAGAAGTCCGGGCGGAGCATAGGCTCGCCGCCGGTGAGGAGAAGATAAATCATACCCCTCTTTACGGCTTCTTCGCCAAGCTTTATCCACTCGTCCGTCGTAAGTTCTTTGCCGATATGCGCCTGCTCGTCTTTGTTCATGCTGATATAGCACATTTTGCAGTTGAGATTGCATCTCGGCGTCAACTCAAATGTTCCGCTGATCGGTATCCTGCTTGATGACGCTTTCATGAACAGATATTTTTTTATTCCTGCATCAGCCACCGTATTATCTCCTTTACAGCGTGCGGGCTGTGGCGCATAAGCGCTGCAGCCCGCAGGTTAATCATTTAACTTTGATGGTACAGCTCAGGCTGTCAGCCGAGCGATTACCGGAAGAATCAACCGCATATACTGTGTATGTGCGATTACCTTGATCGATTGCTTTGAACATAAGGTAAACGAACTGCTTTTCCGGAGTTTTGGAGTTTATGTCAATAAACTTTACTCGGATCAGCTCAACTCGGTTGCCGAGATCGTCGTACACCTCAAATCCCTCAACTCCGCAGGAGGTTTTTACGCCTACGCTCAGGGTAATGGTTTTTTCACGCAGACAGCTGGAGCTTTGGGATGCGATGGAGATCATAAATGCTTCATTGCTTACTTTGGACTTTAATCTGAGCTGACCTTTACGGGTCACAAGAAGCTGCACAGCCGCATCAATGTCTTTTTGAGCCGATGCACCGACCGTCTTCAGCACTTGTGCATCCGATGCGGCCTTTGTATAAGCGTTATATGTTTCGGCAGTATAGAGAGTCTTATCGCAGGTGGAAAATTCCGCAAGCGCGGCATCGAGAGCGGAATAATCGATCGCATCCTTTCTCCGAAGAGCGGATTTGGCGGTTTGGATGTTTGCAAGTGCGGTATCGACCTGTGCTTGAGTGGGCTTTGAGGAAGCAAGCACTGCTTGTCCTTCGGATACGGCATTGCTGTAAGCCGCAAAGGTGACCTCTGTGTAGTCGCTTTCTTCAAATCCGGAAAATTCCGCGATTGCCGTTTCCAGCGCCGAGGTGTCCGGAACGATATATATGTCTCCGACCGTTGTCAGATCAGCGATGGGCGCATTTCCGAGCTTGCTGATATTCGTCCGGAAAGCAGAATATCCTACCGTCGTTTCCGCCTGTGCGTCCCACGATTTGGCTCCGTGAGCGCGGAGCATCGGAAGAATATTGCTCATGACGCTGTCTTCTTCCTGTGCGGTCGGATTGTCGCACCAGATGCAGAATGCACTGCCTTTTACATTTGCATTTCCGATAGCGGTGTTTTTCCCTCCGGGTACTGACGAATCAGGGTCAAATACATAGGGGTTCCAGGAGGTATAGATGGATTCCTGATTGGCTTTGGAGTAGGCGTCCTCATTTCCCAGCACATAGTAATTATATGTGTTCAGATAATTACAGACCTTATAACCTGCATCAAGGTATGTATTTACAGTGTTTTTGGAGCTGTTAG
>JBJDZD010000157.1:0-23364 GCA_051867815.1 Eubacteriales bacterium
AAGATAAACAAAAAAGAATTTAAGATAAAATCGAACGCTCTTGCGAGAGACGCAAAACAGATATTGACGCAAAAAGGCTCACGCGCGGCGATGATTGCTGCGTTCGTATTTATCGCAGCAGCCTTTGGAACGGGATTGATAGCCGCGTATCTGACGGCCAACCTGCTTGTCTATTTTGGCGTTGAGCCGTCAGATCCCGGTTTGCTTGCGATTATCGCTGCTTTCATATTTGCGCTTACACCGCCTGCGGTCGGAGGGATGCGCCATGTAGCCTCGGCGGTTTGCGACGGCAGGGAAGTGTCGTTATCGGAAATATTCATTGCTTTTTCAAGCTTTGAGCGCTTGCTATCGTCGTATCTGTGCGCGCTTTTGACTTGCTTGCGCTGGGGAGTGATCGTTGCTTTGATTTACTCGCCGGACATTATTGATGCGGCGTTTGGCTTAGAAGCCCCGAACGGCGAACCCTCACGGTTTATGTTTCCCGCTATTGTTCTCGCGTTTGCTCTTGCCGTTTTGTGTATTATGCTCACGAGAAAACTTTCGCGCGTTTCGCATTTTGTGTGGAGCGGCAAGATGAGTTTTTTCCGTGCCTTAGGCGAATCGGTAAAGCGCAAGCATCTTTCTCGTTTGCTCACGGGCGACGACCTGCTCGGTGCACTCATATCGCTTGCCACCTGCTTTACATACTTTCTCTTCGCCGCAGGCCCTCTGTATGCAGTGAAATATGAGCTTTACAGTCGACGCGAGCAAGAGTTGATTGATGAAATCAAAATCGTAAAATCACGAAAGGACGGTCAAAAGAAATGACTAAACCTAAGTATTATATAACAACAGCTATCGCATACGCTTCGGCGAAGCCTCATATCGGCAATACCTACGAAGCTATCGCGACCGATGCCATTGCACGTTACAAACGCGCAAAGGGCTACGATGTATTCTTCTGCACGGGCACCGATGAGCACGGCCAGAAGATAGAGAACCATGCCGCCGCGGCGGGCATCGAGCCGCAGGCGTACGTAGATAATATCGCCGGCATCATCAAGGGGATCTGGGACAAGATGAATATCAGCTACGACTACTTTATCCGCACCACCGACGATTACCACGTAAAGACGATTCAAAAGATTTTCGAACGCTTCCTCCGTCAGGGCGATATCTACAAAGGCTACTATGAGGGCTGGTACTGCACCCCCTGCGAGTCCTTCTTCACCGATACACAGGTCACGGACGGTAAATGTCCCGATTGCGGCGCACCCGTGAAACAGGCAAGGGAAGAGGCGTACTTCTTCAATATGCAGAAATACGCCCCCCGTCTTATTGAATATATAGAAACCCACCCCGGCTTCCTTGAGCCGGAAGCCAGAAGAAAGGAAATGCTCAATAATTTCCTTTATGCCGGCCTGCAGGATCTCTGCGTTTCCCGTACATCCTTCACGTGGGGAATTCAGGTGCCCTCCGACCCCAAGCACGTCGTATACGTATGGCTTGATGCGCTTGTTAACTATATCACTGCCATCGGCTACGACCCCGATAAGTCATACGAGGAGCAGAGTGATCGTTTCCGCTCGCTTTGGCCTGCGGCATGCCACATGATAGGTAAGGACATCGTCAGATTCCATTCCATCTATTGGCCCATCTTCCTCATGGCTCTCGGTCTTCCTCTCCCCGAGAAGATTTTCGGCCATCCGTGGTTCAATTTCGGCGCGGATAAGATGTCCAAGTCCAAGGGTAACGTCATCTACGCCGATAAGCTGGCAGAATACGTAGGCGTTGACGGCGTTCGCTACTACTGCCTTGCGGAAATGCCCTTTGCGTCCGACGGCTCCATCACGTGGGAGAGCGTTCTTGCTCGCTTCAATACCGACCTTGTAAATACCTTGGGCAACCTTGTCAAGAGAACTCTTGACATGGAGAAGAAGTATTTCGATAAGAAGATCGAAGCGCCGACCGCCCCCGATGCAGTTGACGACGACTTCAAGACCGTTTGCTCGGATGCCGTCAAGTCGTATTACGCGGCAATGGACGACTATCACATTGCCGACGCCATTGATTCCGTTCTTGCGCTCTTGCGCCGCGCAAATAAGTATATCGACGAGACCCAGCCCTGGGTGCTCGCAAAGAGCGAGGGCGACCGTGCTCGCCTTGCGACGGTTCTTTATAACCTCCTTGAAGCAATTCGTTGGGGCGCTGTAATGCTCGCTCCCATGATTCCCGATACCGCAAAGACGATAATTGAACAGCTTGGTACCGATAAGACCGATTTTGAGAGCATCGGCGGCGAATTTAACGGCATGTCTGTCGGCGCATGCGTAAACGATTCATCCGTCCTTTTTGCGCGCATCGACGAAGCCAAGACCCTTGAGGGCATCTATGCTGAGATCGAAGCCGCAAAGAAGGCGGCTGAGCCTAATAAGATTGAAAAGCCCGAGGGCTGTGCCGTCATCGGCTTTGAGGACTTCATGAAGGTCGAGCTTCGCACCGCGCAGATAGTCGAAGCCGAGCCTGTCCCGAAGGCAAAGAAGCTCCTTAAGCTCAAAGTCGACCTCGGCTACGAGACCCGTCAGGTCGTTTCGGGCATTGCAAAGTTCTACAAGCCAGAGCAGCTCATCGGCAAGAAGATCATCCTTGTTGCAAATCTTGCCCCCGCAAAGCTCTGCGGAGTTGAGTCCGAGGGTATGCTGCTTGCATCGGGCGAGGAAGAGATAAGGGTCGTATTCCTCGACCCTGCAACACCTCTCGGAGAGCGCGTTCGCTGATGAGGGGCATATTCGATACACACGCCCACTATTGCGATAAAAGATTTGATAACGAATTCGAGGGCGGCGCTTCGGCGCTGCTCTCTGCCGTTTTTGCGAGTGGAGTTGACGGAATAATCAACGTGGGCACCAGCTCCGTAAGTAATCTTGAAGCTATCGAGCTTGCCTCGCGTTTTCCCGGAATGTACGCCGCCGTCGGTATCCATCCATCGGATATCGAGCTTGAGGAATCGCTTGAGATCGCACTTGCAAACCTGCGCGCGCTCCTTGACGAAAAGAAAAAGCATAAGATAGTTGCCGTAGGCGAGATAGGCTTGGACTATTATTGGCGTCAGGACAATAAGGCTGAGCAGAAGACCTTTTTTGACGCACAAATGAAGCTCGCGGTTGAGTACGGCATGCCCGTCTCCATACACGACCGCGACGCGCACGGCGACACGTTAGAAATGATTCTCGCGCACCCGGACGTCATCGGCGTGCTTCACAGCTTCTCCGGAAGCCCCGAAATGGCAAGGGAGCTGATAAAGCGCGGCTGGTATATCTCGTTCTCCGGTGTCGTTACTTTTAAGAATGCGCGAAATGTCAAGGCGTCGGCGGCATCCGTGCCCCTCGACCGTATCCTCCTTGAAACGGATGCGCCCTATCTCGCTCCCGAGCCGTATCGCGGTAAGCTCAACCGCTCCGACTATATTGCCTCGTCCGTCCGCACTCTCGCAGAGCTGCACGGCGTGTCAGAGGAGCAAATAAGGGAACAAACGTACAAAAATGCGGTCAAATTGTTCGGAATACAATAAAAAAATAAAAATATTTCAAATAAATCGTCAAAAATGACGAAAAAACTCTTGCATTCGCTTCCGTTTTGTTGTATAATAGACATGTTAGCGTGCTTAGCACACCATAAATCTGTTAATTTTATAAAAACATAAATGTCCCGACGAACGGACGGGACAAGGAAGGAACCCCACATGGCAACAATCGACACCAAATCCCTGAGAAACGTAGCCCTGCTCGGACACGGCGGCTGCGGTAAGACCTCCATAGCCGAGGCTATGCTTTATCTCTCCAACGGCACCGACCGTCTCGGAAAGACCGCCGACGGCAACACGGTATGCGACTATGACCCCGAAGAGGTTAAGAGAGGCTTTTCGATTTCCACCTCTCTTGCTCCTATTTCGTGGAAGAATATGAAGATCAATATACTCGACACTCCCGGCTATCTCGACTTCGTAGGTGAAGTAAAGCAGGCGGTTCGCGTTGCGGACAGCGCGCTTATTTGCGTTGACGGCAAGGCCGGCGTTGAAGTCGGCACCGAGCTTGCATGGGACTATGCAACCGCTGCCGGTCTGCCCAAGGCATTCTTCATCAATAAGTGCGAGGACCGTGACGCTCACTTTGACGATGTTTTCAAGCAGCTTCACGATACCTTCGGCAACACCCTCTGCCCCGTATTCGTTCCCGTTACGAGCGGTGATAAGGTCACCATGATCGACCTCGTTGAGATGAAGGCGTTTGCATATGATGCAAAGGGCAAGAGAAGCGAGATCCCCATGACCGCAGAGCTTGAGAGCATTGCAGGTCAGTACAAAGAGACTTTCAACGAGGCAGTCGCAGGTACCTCCGACGAGCTGATGATGAAGTATTTCGACGGCGAAGAGATCACCAAGGACGAGGCTGCAATGGCACTCCACCAGGGTATCTTCGAGGGCACGATCACTCCCGTTTACTGCGGCTCTGCAGTTAATATGTGGGGTATCATCGCAATTCTCGACGCTATCGTTGAGTCCTTCCCCAGACACACCGCCAAGAGGGTGGAAAAGTCCGTTGAAGGCTCCGATATAGAGATTGATCCCGAAGGCGACACAAGCATATTCGTATTCAAGACCGTTGCCGACCCCTTCGTAGGTAAGATGTCCTTCTTCAAGGTCATGAACGGTACTGTCAAGAAGGACATGACGCTCAAGAACCTCACCAACGGCACCGCCGAGAAGATGGCGCATATTTACACCGTCAAGGGCAAGACCCAGACCGAGGTCGATGAGTTGGCATGCGGCGATATCGGTATGACCGCAAAGCTTACCGATACCAATACCAACGATACTCTCACAGCGTCCTCCGACGTTGCATACGCAAAGATCACGTATCCCACTCCCTATATGAGCCAGGCAATGGTTCCGGCAACCGCCAAGGACGAGAGCAAGATCTCTCAGAGCATGGCTCGCATGCTTGAGGAAGACCTCACTCTCACCTACGTTACCGACCCCGAGACCAAGCAGATGGTTCTCTCCGGTATCGGTGACATGCACCTTGCAGTCCTTTCCGCAAAGCTCAAGGCTCGCTACGGCGTATCCATCAACCTTGAAGCGCCCAAGATACCCTATCACGAGAAGATTACAAAGACTGTTGACATCCATGCCCGTCATAAGAAACAGAACGGCGGTTCCGGCCAGTTCGGTGACGTTTGGATCAAGTTCGGTCCCGGCGAAGAGCCAGGCCTCACCTTTACCGTTTCCGTTGTCGGCGGCGTAGTCCCCAAGAACTTCAACCCTGCAGTAGAAAAGGGTATCAAGGATGCAATGGTCAAGGGCGTTGCAGGTTATCCCATGACCTACCTCGCAGCAGACCTTCACGACGGCTCTTATCACCCTGTTGACTCCGATGAAATGTCCTTCAAGACCGCCGCATCCATGGCGTATAAGATGTGTCTTGAGCAGGCGGCTCCCGTTCTCCTTGAGCCGGTCGGCGACCTTGATATCACCGTTCCCGAGGACCTCGTCGGTGACGTAATGGGCGATCTTAACAAGCGCCGCGGAAGCATCATGGGTATGGATCCTGCCGCAAAGAAGGGCTATACCGTAGTTCACGCAACGGCTCCCAAGTCCGAGCTTGTTGATTACCCCATCGCTCTCCGTGCAATGTCACAGGGTCGCGGCTCCTTCGAGTTCAAGGTAACCGATTATGCAACCGTTCCCGGCAACATCGCATCCAAGATCGTTGAGGAATATAAGAAGTCTCAGGCTAACTAATTAATAAAGATCATCAGGGCTGAAATCATTCAGCCCTGATGTGTTTGAGGTAAAAATGAAATTTGTCGCATTTACCAAGCTCGGAATCATACGTATTTTGGCTTCGTCGCTCATGCTCTCGGTATATGTATCGGTGATATTGATAAACTTTGCCTCCGACGAGCTTACAACCGGTGCCTTTTTCGCCACGCTCGTTTTTATTGTGGCTTTGACGGCTTTTTTGCTTTTTGCAAGAATAAAAAACCATCCCCCACTGCATCTCGCGGTTAGGGGATGGCTTGCGGCATCTGCCGTTATGTGTGTAATTACCTTCTTCGTTGCCATTTCCGGTGCGGAGATATCCGGCGTTATCGGCGGATTTCTCGGCTTTGTGACGATGCTGTTCGTTTCGCCCTTCTTCGGCTTCGGCTATTTGCTTGGAAATGCCGCGGCAGTAAGCGTCGCAGGACTGCTTTCCTGCATTTCGATATACCTTTTGCCATTTGCGATCGAGCGAATCATCGAGCGCCAAAAGCTGATGAAAAAATACCGTTGATCAAAGCACGAAGAGCTTTGTCGACTTGACGGCAAGGCCGCCGTCGTATCGGCGAACCTCGCCAAGCGCGAAGAATTCGCCACTTGAATCGAGAACTCTCAGTCGGCATCCCTCGGCAAAGTCGGGAAGCCCGGCTTTCTTCAGATATATTTCGCAACCGGAGCGGAACAGCCTTTCGTAGAAGGGGGGAAGCTTTGCCGCTTCAAGGTCGGAAAATAATTCCTCAACCGGGTGCAAAAGCGTAAGTCTTTGCTCCGGAGCAAGCCTCTCAACTTCATCAAGCGTGACGGCATCCATAATGTCAAAACCGCATGCAGAGCTTCTCTCAAGGCTCGCCATGGCACCGCCGCAACCAAGCATGGCACCGATATCCGCGCAAAGCGTGCGGATATACGTTCCCGAGGAGCATTCAACCGTGAGCCTGTAATCGTTGTTAGCAATATGCTCGGCGGAGATCGAATAAATCTCAACCTCGCGTGCTTCGCGTTCGACCGTTCCGCCCTCGCGAGCTATGTCGCAGAGCTTACGACCACCCACCTTCAGTGCGCTGTACATGGGCGGCACCTGCTTTATCTTGCCGAGAAAACTTGCCGCGGCCCGGCACACGTCATCGGACGTGACTTCAACAGGACTTTCTTTGAGAATCGTACCCGTCGTGTCCTCGGTGTCAGTCACAATGCCGAGGCGGAGCGTTGCCTCGTATCTCTTTCTTTCGGTGAGCGAATACTCGCATGCCTTTGCGGCTCTGCCGATGAGAACCACCAGCACACCCGTCGCCATTGGGTCGAGCGTTCCCGTGTGGCCGACCTTTTTGGTCGAGTAGAGACGGCGCACCTTGCCGACGATATCGTGTGAGGTAGGCCCTTCGGGCTTATTTACGATCAAAACGCCGCATGGCTCGCTTTTAATCAGCTCGGACATCGGTTTCATCCTTTACGGGAAATTTTACGTGGGCGGAGAAGATATTCTGCCCCATCTCGGTGAATCTCTTTTCGTATTCGGTGACGATGTTGGCGTCCGCCTTTTCACTCGCATGGAGATCGCGAGAGTAGAAAAGTATTTCAAGGCCGTATTCCTTGAATTGCTCCACGGACCAATCAAACAGATCCTCGTTGTCCGTTTTGAAATGTAGCTCGCCGCCCGGAACGAGCAGACCTTCATATCTTGCAAGGAACGCCGGCGCGGTCAGCCTGCGCTTGTGTTCTTTCTTACGCGGCCACGGGTCGCAGAAGTTGACGTAAATCCGGCTGAATGTGTGAGGCGCAAACCAATCGGGCAAATACTCCGCGTTTCCGATGATGAATCGGAGATTATCGGGTCGCTCGCCGAGGCTCGCCTTTGCTTTTTCGAGCGCGAACATCGCAACGTCGGGCACTCGTTCGAGCGCAATGATACCGCAATCGGGCATCGCCATGCTAAGCCCGGAGGCAAAATCGCCCTTTCCGCAACCTATCTCAAGGAGCATCGGGCAATCCTTACCGAAAATCTCACGCTCTTTTCCGAAGCAATCTATGGGATTTTTAAGCAAAAGTTCGGCGCATGCTTCAATTCTTTCCGCCGAATGCTTCTTTTTTCTCATTCGCATCTTGAAATCTCTCTGAAAATCTGTTATAATATAATAAGCGTATACTATTATAGCATATAATTTTGAATTTTTCTACTACCACGCACATTTTTTTGAAGCTAACAGAAAAAAATTAATATCCGGAGAAAATTATGAAAAAGGATGAATTTTTGATAAAACTTCGGGCAAACCTCATTGATCACGGCGTTTCGGAAGAAACCGCCGATAAAGAGACAGAGGCAGTCCGAGTTTATCTCAGCGAATCAAATATGGACGAGGTCGATATTTCGGTCGAGGTCATGGCAGATGGCATCATTTCGGTTCTGGACGACAGCACCGAGAAAGAGATGACGATTCCCGTTGCTGTTTCCGACGAGCCTGAAACCGAAAGCGTTTCCGATGAATTCAGCGCCGCCATAGCGCATATTAACGGCGAGAGCACTCCCGGCGAGACGGATGAGAACGCAGCCGAAGCGGAGGAAACCGCGGAAGCTCCTGCCACAGCCATACCCGTTTTTATCGATCCCGAAGCCGAGGGTGGCAATGGCGAGGAGAGCGAGAATATTGACCCTGAATTTCTCTTGGCACTTGAAAACGATCTCATAAGTGCCGAGCCGACGGAAGAGCCGGTAACGGAGGGCGCAAATGCTTTCCACGAAGCTCCCCTCGAAGTTCCCGAAGAACCGCAGGAGAACGGCACGGAAAGCTTGGAAGAACCCGGCGAGCCTTGCGAAGTCGCGGAAACCGCCGAGGGAACTACCGAACCGATCGACGAAGTTCCCGAACCGATCGGGGAAACTCCCGATGACCCCGTCGAGGAGCTTGAAGCGGTATTCTCGGATGAGATTCCCCCACAGCCGCAACCCCACAACGAGCCTGTCGCTCCCGCCCCCGTACCTGTTGAAGACGAGGAAGAAGCGGAGATCGAAGAGTTTATTCCCCTTGACAAGAAGAGAAGAATGAAGAACACACCATCCAAGTCACAAAGCAAAACAAGCGGCAACGCAGGTAATAAGACCGCCGCACGGGGCGGCACGAACGATTGGCTCTATATCGCGCTTCTCGTGGTCACCATACCGCTTGCAATAGCGCTAGTACTCGTTGCATTTGTCCTCTATCTCGGATTCTGGGTACTGCTGGCGCTTGCAATGATAGGCTGTATTGCCGCACTCATCGTGTTCGTGACTCTCGGCTCGATCGTTGCCCTTGTCGGCATCGTTTACGGCGTTGTCCAGCTTATAACGGGCATGACCCCCGTAGGTCTGTTTGAAATCGGACTCGGCATCGTGGTCGGTGCGGTGGTCATGTGCATCGGCATTCTCGTTTACAATTTCGCCGTCAGGTTTATCCCGTTCGGCATGAAATTGCTCGCAAAACTGTTCCGCACCGGCTTCCGCGCCCTCAGAAGCGGATATCAATCCCTGAAAGGAGCAATAGACAGCTTATGAAACCAACCTCAGTCATATTTCTCATAGTGTCCGTTTTGCTTGCATGCGTAGGCGTCCTGCTTTGCATCACGGCATCGTCTCTTGCCACGGAGCAGGGAATCGGTCTGTTCACGCAGACCGGCGACGCCGACGACAACTACGTAACGACCGAAACCTTCACCGAAGAAGACCTAAGAAAGATCGTCGTTAAGGCGAGTGACGTCAGCGTCAACGTTATCGGTGGGGCAGAGGAGAGCAAGATAGAGCTTGTTAACTTCCTCAATAACTCCTACTCCATCCAGTCCGGCCGTTCCACGCTTCACATCTCGGACAACGCCGGAATTACCGGATTTATAGATCTTGAGAATTTCAAGATCAACTTCAACGGCTTCCGCGATTATCTGCATTATATTTCCGATTTCCTTTCCGGTAACGACAAAAAGGAAAAGGTCATCAATATTTATCTTACCGATGAAGCGGATCTCGTCAATTTCAATATAACCGTCGGCGACGGCGATATTACGGTATCGAACGTGTCAACGGATTGTGACTACCGAATTCTGCTTGATAACGGCGTCGTCGATATCGGCGGTGTCACCACCGGCTCCTCGATTCAGATCGAGTCAACCGAAAGCTCCAATATTAAGATAAACGCTACCGCCGCTGACGAGCTGCACATAACCTCTCCTAAGAGCGAGTGCTTTATCGAAATCACCGATTTCACATTTACCCGTGCAATGTATATCGAAGCAAAGTCGGGCGATATTCTTTATGACAGAGTCGAGAGTGACTTTGCCGGACTTGATGTAAGGCTTTCGGCAGAGGGCAATACCGTAACTGTGTTCGGCGAAATCTACCCCAATGAATTCGTGGAGCTGAACGCATCAACTGACGGCACGGAGACCGAACCGCCTGCCGACGATGAAACGGAACCCAACGACCCCGACGCCGTACCCGGCGACGATGAAACCACCGAAGGCGGCGAGGAAACCGAAGCGCCGGAGGATATTGGCAATATCGACGACGAGCAGACAAACAGCGGTCTGACCATCCCCGCCAACTCCATAACCATTATAATCGCCGACGGCAATATTGAAGTCAAATAAATTAAAAAATCACCGCGAGCTGCCCTCGCGGTGATTTTCATATTACATATGTTATACGTTGAAGCGGAAGAGGGTAACGTCGCCGTCCTTCATGACGTAGTCCTTGCCCTCGCTGCGAACAAGTCCGGCTTCCTTTGCCGCCGCCATGCTTCCCATACGCATCAGGTCGTCAAATGCAACTATCTCGGCGCGTATGAAGCCACGCTCGAAGTCGCTGTGTATCTTGCCTGCCGCAGCGGGCGCTCGCGTGCCCTTGGTGATTGTCCAGGCGCGTACCTCCTTGGGACCCGCTGTGAGAAAACTGATAAGGCCGAGCAGTTCGTAGCCTGCGCGGATGAGCCTGTTAAGGCCGGATTCGCTAAGCCCCATATCCTCAAGAAACATCTGCTTCTCCTCACCCTCAAGCTCCGCAAGCTCCGCCTCAAGTCCTCCGCAAATGGAAACGATTCCGGAGTTTTCGCTCGCCGCAAACTCCTTGAGAGCTGAGTAATGGGGATTGGAAACGGGATCGGGGTCAAGGCTGTTCTCGTCAACGTTCGCAACGTAGATGACCGGCTTTGCGCTCAGCAGAGGTATGTCCGCAAGCATGGCGCGCTCGTCGTCGTTCATGTCGATCGCGCGTGCGGATTTACCCTCGCCGAGATGAGCGATGAGCCGCTCAAGGAATGCTACCTCGGGCGCGAGCGATTTGTCCGCCTTCATTGCCTTGCGCGTTCTGTCAAGCCTGCGCTCGGCAATTTCAATATCGGAAAGTATCAGCTCGTAGTTGATCGTTTCAACGTCCGATATCGGATTGACGCGACCGTCAACGTGGATGATATTGTCGTCATCAAAGCAACGAACAACGTGCAGAATGGCGTCGCACTCGCGTATGTGGGAGAGGAATTTGTTTCCGAGACCCTCGCCCTGCGATGCGCCCTTGACAAGTCCCGCAATGTCAAAGAATTCAACCGTTGCCGGTGTGTACTTTTCAGGCGAGTACATTTCCGCAAGCGCGTCAAGTCTTGGGTCCGGAACCGCAACCACCCCTACGTTGGGTTCTATCGTGCAGAAGGGGTAGTTTGCCGAGTCCGCACCTCCGCCGCAAAGGGCGTTAAAAAGCGTACTTTTGCCCACATTGGGCAGTCCTACTATACCAAGTTTCATTTGTTTCTCCGTGAATTAATATAATATCATTACTATTATATAATAAAATTGTGAAGATTTCAAGTGTAAGTGTAAAATATCATAAAAAAAGGAGAAAATTATGAACATTTTTTTCAAAAAGGACTTTGCAAAACCGAAATTATGTGATATAATATAGTGGAAAGTATAAAATTGCCGTTTTATGTCCGCGGATGGGAGGAACGGTAGACTATGAGAAACATATTTAGGAGGAAAAAATGTACACAAAAATTCTCGTTGTCGACGATGACAGCTATATTTGCGATCTGCTTAAGACTTCTCTTGAGAAAGAAGGTTACGAAGTACGCACGGCGCCTGACGGCTATCAGGCTATAGACGTGTTCAAGAAGTACGAGCCGGATCTTGTTCTCCTTGACATTATGCTTCCCGGCAAGAACGGTAAGGACGTATGCACGGAGCTGCGCAAGTTCACGAACAAGCCCATCATTATGATCACCGCAAAGGGTGAGGTAGTCGATAAGGTCGTATGCCTTGAGCTTGGAGCGGACGACTTCGTCGTTAAGCCCTTTGATATGAGCGAGCTTTTCGCACGCATCAAGGCAGTGCTTCGCCGTTGCAACACGCACAGCGATCCCGATGACGATGAGGTCATTAAGTTTGAAAATATCGAAATCAGCAAGCAGAAGTATGAGCTGAAGCTGAATGGCAAGAGCGTTGACATTCCCCCCAAGGAGTTGGAGCTTCTTTACTTCCTGGCATCGAACTATAATCGCGTGTTCACAAGAGATCAGCTCCTCGATAAGGTTTGGGGCTTTGATTACCTCGGCGACTCGCGCACGGTTGACGTTCACGTAAAGCGCCTCCGCGAGAAGCTTGAGGGCGTATCCGATAAATGGGTTCTTAAAACTGTTTGGGGCGTCGGCTACAAATTTGAACTGACCGGAAATTAATTGCCAACGACATACGCCCGGTGTTCCCGGGCGTATATTTTTTAAGAAAGGGGAAGGACTATGTTTAAGAGCATATATGTCAAATATATCGTTACCTTTATGGTAATAATCGTAACCAGCCTTGTCCTTCTTCTCGGCATTATCGGTGCTCTGGTCGATGATTATTCGGAGACCTCAAAGAACGAGACCGTCGCGGCGGCGGCAAGCTCACTCGCAAACGGAATTCAGACGAAATTGCAGTCGTATTCCTCAAGCGGCCGCTTTGATACTTTCTGCGAATACTATGAAAAGGAAATCGAAACACAGATTGACACCGTCAAGGCTATGGCCGGCTTCCCGGTTACCGTCTTTATTGCAAACAGCGACGGCCATATTCTCATCGCCCGTCCGGACGAGAATTGCAGTTATCAAAACGGCTCGCAGATCCCCCGTTCGCTCATGAACGAGCTGAACAACGGCGTGGAGCTTTCGGTGCATAACAATTTGGAGGGGATTTTCGATACGCCGCACGTCGTAAGCGCAACACCCGTGTATCTGCGAAATCAATACGTTTGCGGCACGGTCATCGTCTGCTGTGAGATTGGTTCGATAGACGATTTTTCCGAGGTTTTGATAAAAACGGTTTCAATATCGAGCCTTTGGGTAATGCTTGCGGCGCTTATTGCGATCTTTTTCATAAGCGAGCGCATCATCAGCCCTCTGCGCGCAATGAGCCAGGCGGCAAAGAGCTTCGCAAAGGGCGAGTTCAGTGTGCGAGTTCCCGTAGTCGGAAACGACGAGGTTGCTCAGCTTGCTTCAGCGTTCAATAATATGGCGCAAAACCTTGAGTCGCTTGACGAAATGAGAAACAATTTCATGTCCAGCGTCTCGCATGATATGCGCACGCCTATGACCACGATCTCCGGCTTTATCGATTGCATCTTAAGCGGCGCAATTCCGCCGGAAAAGCACGAGTATTATCTCAAGATAATCCGTGACGAGGTGCTTAGGTTATCCCGTCTGGTTGCCAGCCTTCTCGATATCTCGCGCATCCAGGCAGGTGACCGTAAATTTGTTATGGCCCCCTTTGACATCTGCGAAATGGGAAGGCAGATACTCATTTCATTTGAGCAGAAGATAGATAAAAAACGCCTCGAGGTCGAGTTTGAATGTGACGACGACAATATGTTCGTAACGGGCGACCACGATGCAATCTATCAAATTTTCTACAATATAACCGATAACGCCGTTAAATTTGCCCGTGATGAGGGAATACTCAAGCTGTCGATTACCCGTGTCGACAAAAAGGCCAAGGTCTCCGTCTACAACGAGGGCGACGGCATCCCCTACGAAGACCAACCCTACATCTTTGAGAGATTCTATAAGAGCGACCGAAGCCGCGGCAAGGATAAAACGGGCGTAGGCCTCGGCATGTTTATAGCAAAAACAATAATTGAAGCACACAATGAGGAAATTGCTCTTGAGAGCGAACCCGGAAAGTATTGTGAGTTCCACTTTACAATGCCGATAACTCCCGATGCAAAAATACCTCGCCAAACTCGTGAATGAGGAATGAAAATGGACGAACTCAATATCAATAAAAATATCGCAGGCGACGAGCCTGTTTCACAAACAACCGCAAATACCGATTTGCCCGCCGATCCTGCAGAACAACACGAACAGATCGAGCAACAATCCGAACAACAGTCCGAAGCACAGCCCGAAGCACAGCCCGAAGTGCAACCCGAAGTGCAACCCGAAGCACAGCCCGAAGATAACTCCGAGCCTGCAAAGGAGCCGGCACATGTGGAAAAGCCGCTTTGGAGCTTCTCCGCTCAAGCGGCGGCGGATAGGGAAGCCGCAAAGAGGTCCGGAAGGCGCGGCGCGCTTGTTTACGCCGTCATCATGACCGCACTTTTTGCCGTATGCTTCTCCATGCTCATTGCTCTGCTTGTCACCGGCTTTGGCAGTGAAGGAAACGACCGCCCACCCATCGAGATCAGCTCATCGGGCGTTGCCGACCTCGTTGACAACGTAATTGACGGCGTCGTCACCGTATATGTGACCGCAGACGAAGGTTATGGCTTCGGTTCCGGCTTCGTTTACACTGACGACGGCTACATCATCACGAACTACCACGTCATTGACGGAGCACAAAAGATTTACGTTCTCCTTTATGACGGCAGGGAGCTTGATGCGGAGCTTATAGACGGCGATGAGCTTTCCGATGTTGCCGTCATCCACGTCACCGGATTGAATATACCCAAACTCCACGTAGGCGATTCCGACGAGCTTCGTGTCGGTGAGACGGTAGTTGCCATCGGTACTCCCGTAAATCTCGAATTTGCCGGAACGACAACGCAGGGCATCATTTCCGGTCTTAATCGAAAGGTTCAGCTCTTCAACGATGCCGGACTTCTTGAAAAGACCATGTATTTGATACAAACGGATACTAAGCTCAATCACGGTAACTCCGGCGGTCCCCTGTTCAATATGCAGGGTGAGGTCATAGGAATCAACACTCTTAAGCATATGAATCTTGACACCGGCGACGAGATGGGCTTTGCCATTCCGATAAACGATGTCGTCTCGATTGCCGACGATATTATTGAGGACGGCAAGTATTCCGGCAATAAGGGCAGTGCCACCCAGGGCGTTCAGCTCGGCATCACCTGCGGTACCGTTTATAAAGACGAGCAAATTCAGCTTACGGACGGCACCTACATTACCCCCGGCGCGGACGGCGTTATGGTCAATGGATTTACCGAAAATTCGGTATGCAAGGATGTACTTGAACTTTACGATATTATTCTGTCCATTGACGGCGTTCCAACGCCGAATATCAACATTATGCGCTCCGAACTTTACAGCCATAAGGTGGGCGATACGGTAACTCTTGAGGTCTACCGTGATGGCCGCATTATTACAGTGGATATTACCCTTTGATCAAAGAAATCCGCAGAGATCGAATCTCTGCGGATTTGCTTTATCTGTGTTTGATCTTAGCCATGATTGAATCGTGTGAAAGACCGTATTTGTTGGCAATGTCGCGAGCGTAGCTCTTACCGTCCGGCTTTGCCCTATATATCTTAAAGGAACGCTTACCATCGTCGATGCCGGCAACGAGAGTGTCGATCGGTGCGCCGCCCTCAGCTGCGCATTTGGCATTGATATCGTCAAGCATTGCCGCAAGCTCGTGCAGGTGGGTCGAGAAGAGAGTTCGGCAACCAACGGAAGAGAATCCGGCAAGGACCTCCGCCGCAATATAGGAAGCCTCGTAAGAGCCGGTTGACGATAGGGATTCGTCAAGCAAAACGAGGGACTGCGACGTAACACAATCAAAAATCTCACCGAGACGCGCACATTCCTCGCCCAGACGACCCTTGTCGATCGTGTCATCGGCGCCGGTGGGGAAGTGCGTGAAAATGGCGTCAACGGGCGAGATAGTTGCACTTTCGGCAGGAACGAAAAGACCGAGCTGCATCATCACCTGCGCCATACCGAGCGCGCAGGTGATGACGGATTTACCGCCTCTGTTCGGGCCGGAAAGGACATATATCGTTGCCTTATCGTCAAATATGAGGTCGTTGGTAACTATTTTGTCATCGATCTTAAGCGCAACGGCAGGGTTATAAAGCTTGACGGCGGAGAAGGCTCTTTCCTCGGCAGGAGCAATAACGGGAACGCATAAGTCACATCCGCGCTCGCGCAGGCGCGACATAAGGCGCGTACCCTTGATGAGAAATTCTATCTCGGGCATGAGGTTGAGCAGGAAATCCGTGTTTTCGAGAACATACTGCTGAACTATCTTTTTCCACGAGCGGAGCGAGGATTTGTACACCTCGTTTATAGCCGTGTTAAAGGCAAGCGAGAGCGCAGTCTTTTGGCTTTCGGACTGTTTCTTACCGAACGGAACGAGATTTGCTATACAGGTGTATTCGTCGTCCTTGAAATTAAGGCGGAGAATTTTTTCAAGCACCTCACCCGAGCGGAAAGGCTCGGGATTGATCGAAAGAACGCCTGCGGACGAGGGGCGAAGCTGAGCGTCGAGATTGACGCCCATAGTAACGCTTTTGATCTCGCGCACACGCTTCGTAAGCTCGCAGAGCTTCTCGTTGAGCTGTGCATAGTAATCTGACTCGGCAAGCTCGCTGATGCGCGCACAGAGCGTTTTGAAGGCCTCTCCGTGCAGCTTGTCCTTGACGGTGTTAAGCCCGTCGTCCAGCGTATCAACGCAGGAGATATATAGCTCGATCTCCGTTATGCTTGAAAGGTAATCGTTGGGGTCGCCGCTGTCGGCTTCAAGACGGCGAAGCTCCATTATATCCGATAGGATGGGGAGAAGCTCGTTAAGCGTGTGGATAAGCTCGGGGTTGTCAAGCATGTCCGCAAAGGTCTCGCGGCGGTAATTAATGACGTTTACATCCGATGTAAAGAAATCGGAGAGAGAGCCGTTCTTCAGGTCGAAAATCTGCGTAAAGCCCATTTCATCAAGCGTGAAATCGGATATGTCCGGCCTTCCCGTCTCAGAATGATGACGGCTTATGCTTTCGGCATCCGGATACAGCAAAGAAAAATTCGTAAGGTCCAAAACTGATTATTTCCTTTCGGTTTGTTAGTTAATTATATCACAATTTCGGCAAAAAGTATATATCAAAACGTCAAATTTTGTTGTCCTTCGGTCCGAGAGTGCCGATATGCACGGTCTGCTCGCCTTTTTCGGCGTCGGGGGACGGAGATACGGCTGCAAGCGGATTTTTAGACATGGCCGCCTCAACCTCGCTGTTGGAAACGTGGGTGTATATCTGCGTGGTGTTGAGCTGCTCGTGACCGAGTATTTCTTTAAGCACTCGAACATCCACGCCGCCTTTTGAGTACATGAGCGTTGCCGCCGTGTGGCGTAGCTTATGCACGGAAAGACCGCGGTTGCCAAGCCCCGACATTTCCAGGTATTTTTCGACCATCAGCTGCACGGTGCGGTTGTTGATGCGCTTGCCTTGACGGGAAAGGAAGAGGGCGGTTTCTGTTTCTGCGGCAACCTTTTGCCGTTCTCTGAGCGGTATGTATTCTTCGAGCGCGGAGCGGCAGGCGTCGTTGAAATATATGATTCGCTCCTTGTTGCCCTTACCGAGTATTCGTACCGAACGCAAAAAGCGGTCAAGGTCGTTTAAGTTTATTCCGACAAGCTCGGAAAGCCGCATTCCGCAGTTGAGAAAGAGCGTGACCATGCAGTAATTGCGAATGCGTGCGTATTCGGTTTGGGACTTGTCGTTACGGACTGTGTCCATGAACTGTATTGCATCCTCAAGGCTCATGTGCTTTGGGAGGGATTTTTGCTTCTTCGGCGATTCGACTATATCCGTGGGGTTGTTCTCCAGCGCCATCTTAGTCTTTGTGTAGAATTTATAAAGACCTTTGATGGCGGAAAGCTTGCGCGCTCTCGCATTTGCGGCGTTGCCGAGGGTGCGGTCGCAAAAATAAAGAAAATTGTATATCTCGCTTGTCGTGACCGACCGCAAAAATGCAACGTCAACGCATTGGAGGGATATTTTCTCGTATTCATCGGAGCCGTATTCAATGCCCTCGCGGTCCGCTATAATAAATCTGAAAAATGTCCGCAGGTCAAGCATGTATTCATTGACCGTGCGCGGCGAGCAGCCGGCAATGGTCTGCTTATAGCTTGCAAAATCGCGCAGGGCAGGCGAGTACTCGCGCGGATCGTATTCGGTTGACATAAATGCTTTACCTCACAATATAATAAGCAATTCAATAAGCGCATTCGAACTATCACATATATTATACAACTTTTCGAAAGATTTTAGTGGATAAAGTGTAAACTTTCCGCGTTTATGTTGAATATTCTGAATTTTAAGTATATAATTGTAGGAGTAAAACTATCCGGAGGACTGATTTCAGTAATGGAATTCATCAAAAAACATTCATACAGCGCGGTTGGGCTTTTCGTAAAGCAGATCGCAATATCCATATTCGGACTTGTCCTTGCCATCGCCTGTCATCAAATCAGCGAGACGGTCAAGGTCGTGTCAAGCGTATGCGCGATAATCTTCTACCTGTTCCTTATCTACGCCGCGATTTGGGAGGTCGGATCCAAGGATAAATTCGGCATTGAATACGGCAAGATAAAGCCACAACCTTTGACCGGCCTGTACATTGGCCTTATCGCCTCCATTCCGAATTTCCTGCTTGCCATTCTTGCAACTCTCGGCATCCTCATTGCCGACGGCGGCGTTTTCTCCACAATCGGAGCGATCGGAAGCAGCGGCGCACTCTTTATTGAGGGCATGTACACGGGTCTGTTATCCGTCAATGTCGGCGGCGCACCGCTTAATACGCTGTGGTTTATGTATTTTCTCATTCCCCTGCCTGCAATAGGCATATCCACGCTTGCATACTATCTCGGCTCCAAGGGAATTCATTTTACGAAGATCCTCATCGAGGAGAATCCCGAGGACGCAGAGGTGAAAAGACAGAAGAAAAAGTCGAGGAGAGACAACGAATGAATTACAAGCACTTGATATACGACTTCGACGGCACTCTCTCCGATACATATCCCTGCTTTACGGAGACGGTTCTCCGTGTTCTCAAGGAAAACGGCATGAACGACACGTACGAAAGCGTTTACGCCAAGCTCAAGACATCTATAGGCTATACCATCGGCCGTTACGATTTTGAGCAAGACGCAAAGGCGGTCAGCCGCCGCTTTCATGAGATTCATGACGAGATAGCTCCCGAAATTCAGAATCCGTATCCTGAATCCGAGGAGATACTTCGCTACGCCATGGCAAACGGTCACAAGAACTACCTTTTCACTCATTCCGGCAGAATAGTTAAGATTCTTCTCGAAAAATGGGGATGGCTCGATTGCTTTGAAGATATTATTGACGGGTCCATGATTGTTAAATCGAAGCCGGATCCGGATTCGCTCTTTAAGCTATGCGCAAAGCACGGCCTCGATCCCAAGGATTGCCTTATGATAGGCGATCGCGATATCGACACCGACTGCGGTCGAAACGCAGGAATGAAGGGTTGCCTTTTTGACCCGGATCATTATTACGACGATATCGATGTCGATTACCGTATAGAAAACCTGCTTCAACTGAAAAACATTATATAAAAGCCGTCGGCTCGGTGAGCCGACGGCTTTCTATGCGATTACAATGCTTTTATACGGGAAAACCTCCGTCAACCGGGATGCAGGCTCCCGTTATAAATGATGCTTCGTCAGATGCCAGAAAACGGATTACCGCCGCGACCTCCTCCGCCTTGCCGATGCGGCAGAGAGGAGTAGCGTCTGCAAGCTCGCGTAAGGTATTGCCGTCGAGCATAGAATTCATATCTGTGTCAATAACGCCCGGCTCGACGCAGTTGACCGTGATACCGGAAGGTCCAAGCTCCTTTGCAATCGCCTGAGTAAGTCCTCGCAGACCGGCCTTTGAGGCCGAGTAGTGAACCTCGCATGAAGCACCCATCCTGCCCCAAACCGATCCGACGTTGATAATTCGACCGCTTTTTTGAGCGATCATGTGCTTCGCCGCCTCGCGGCAGAGCGTAAAGGCGGAGCTGAGATTCGTGTCGAGCATGCGCCGCCAATCGTTGTCCGAAATATCGGTTAGGAGAGAGAACTGAGCAATGCCGGCGCAGTTTATCAAAACGTCAATGCCGCCTAAGACCTCAATGGCTTCCGAAAACGCATTTTTTGCGTTTTCCGGGTCGGAAACGTCACCCTTGACAGAGAAAGCCCCGGTCTCGTTTGCAAGTGCCGCGGCACATTCGTCTGCACTTTTGTAGATGAACGCGACCTTGTCACCGATTCCGGTAAAATACTTAACGCATGCGGCTCCAATACCGCGCGAGCCGCCGCTGATTAAAACTCTGTTTTTCATGTTCCACCTCCGAGCTGTCTTTATTATAGCACAAAAAACCGAATTTCGCAAGTAAAATATGAACTTTCGGTATTTATTATTTCGTAAGCTCGGTGCGTAGAAACTCGACTATCTTTTTTTCCTCGCGCGATACCTTGACCTGCGTAAGACCAAGTGCCTGCGCGGTTTTCTGCTGTGTCATATCCTTAAAATAGCGCAGAACGATTATTTGCCGCCAAAGCGGCGGCAACAGCCTTATGGCTTGAGCGAGCGCAATCCGGTCGCGCGCATGTTCTATCTCAAGCAGACCGTCGCCGTCGGGGATGCGGTCGTAAAGGCAAAGCCCTTCTCCATCCTCGCCTCGGCTCTCCGAAAGGGATGCAACGGGACTGATGGCATCAAGCGCCGCCGCGGCCTCTTCCGGTGAAACGCCGCACTTTTCCGCAAGCTCGGATATGTGGGGTTCCTTGCCCGTCTCTGCAATGATTCTCGTTTGCTCACGCATCAGCTCTGCACCGAGCTTCTTTATCGCTCGTCCCACCTTAATGGGGCCGTCGTCGCGCAGATGCCGCCGTATTTCGCCGACTATGAGGGGAACTGCGTAAGTAGAAAATGCTGTTCCTCTTTCGAGGTCGAATGAACGGATTGCCTTGAGCATACCAATAGTGCCTATTTGAACGAGATCCTCGTATTCGCATCCGCGACCGCAGAATTTGAGCGCAATATGGCGTACAAGCCCCATATTGTCACATATCAGCTTTTCTGTTGCCGCCTCACATTCAGCACCGTCCGTATTTTGTGCTTGCTCGATAAGAAGTCGGTTTGATTCGTTTGAATATGAATTCATTTCGTAAGCTCCCGGATTATTATGTATCAGCGGGAGCTTTTGCCCGAAAGCTTTCGTGTGAGCGTTACGGCGGTTCCTTTCCCGGGCTTAGATACAATCTTTACGCTGTCGCAGAAGCCTTCCATAACCGTAAAGCCCATTCCGCTCCGCTCCCCTGCGGCATCCGTAGTAAAGAGCGGTTCGCGTGCTTTGGCAATGTCGGGAATGCCGACACCCTTGTCCTTTACGGATAAAATGACCGTTCCGTCCTCGCGCAGCTTGATCTCAAGGCGAATGATGCCTATGCAGTCCGGATAGCCGTGAACGGTGCAGTTTGTGACTGCCTCGGAGAGGGCGCATTTGATATCCGAAAGCTCCGATGCCGTCGGGTCAAGAGAAGCAATGAATGCACCTGCCGCCGCTCTGGCAAAAGCCTCGTTTCGCGAATGGGAGGGAAAGTCAAGCTTCATTTCGTTGCATATTGGCGCAAGCTTTGGTCTGCCGCCGTGTTTTTTACTGTCTTTCATCTCTGTCTCCTTTCAAAAATTTGCTGTTTTCAGTATTTTTACTTTTTTATCAAATCCCGTCATGGTCAGCATTTTCATAACGACGGGCGACGGATTGCGCAGAGAAAGAGTGCCTCCCATCTCCTGCATAAGTGAATATCTTCCCATGATAAAACCAAGCCCGGAGCTGTCCATAAAATCAACCTCGGACATATCGAGGATGAGATGCGTCGGCGTTCTGTTCCAGATTATATTATCTATCTCGCGGCGCATTGCCGAAGCGGAATGATGGTCTATCTCGCCGGAAACGGTTACGGTAAGGCCTTCCGCGCTCGCACTCAGGCGATATCTGCAGTTGCTTTTAATCATTTGAGTTTTTCCTTTCTTTTTTGATTTAATTGTATCACCGCTCGCGCGTGAATGCTGTCGAAGTATGAAGGAGAGGCACTTTTTTCAAAATTTTCCGAAAAAACTTGAAAAGTTCACACCAATATGATATACTATCTATGTAATGAAAGCAAAGCGAGGCGAAATGAATGTATTTTTTGAAGAAATACGGAATAATCCTATTGACGGTGCTTATACTGCTCGTTTTGACACTTGCTTTCGTCATACTGCTTTACGGCTACAAAGACGTTCTTCTCCCGACCTTTTCCCTTGCACGTGAGAGTGCTGTCTCGGATGCTGTGAATTTACCACCGGATTTCTGTAAAATTCTATCTATCGGAGGAACAATGAAATGAACAAACCCTACCCCACCCCCCATATCAACGCCGTCCCCGAGGACTTTGCAAAGACCGTCCTCATGCCCGGTGACCCTCTGCGCTCTAAATTTATTGCAGAGAATTTTCTTGAGAATGCAAGGCTTGTAAATAACGTCCGCGGAGTCAACGGCTACACCGGAACGTATAAGGGCGTTCCCGTTTCCGTCATGGCTTCGGGTATGGGCATGCCTTCGATCGGCATTTACAGCTATGAGCTTTATAACTTCTTCGGAGTTGAGAACATCCTTCGCGTCGGCTCAGCCGGTGCGATGCAAGAGAAGCTTCGCGTTCGCGATATCGTCATAGGACAGGGCGCATGCACCAATTCCAATTATGCATCCCAATTCTGCCTGCCCGGTACTTTTTCGGCAATATCAAGCTACGAGCTTCTTCGTGAAGCCGTTAAGGCGTGCGAATCCAAGGGTGCAAGATACCACGTCGGCAATCTCTATTCGTCCGATACCTTCTACTGCGACGATACGACAGCATCTGCCAAGTATGCAAAGCTCGGTTGTCTGGCAGTAGAAATGGAAGCCGCAGCTCTTTATATGAATGCCGCTCGCGCAGGGAAGAACGCTCTCGCAATATGCACCATCTCCGATCATCTTCTTACGGGAGAAGTAACGACGGCAGAAGAAAGACAAAATTCCTTCACGCAGATGATGGAAGTTGCTCTCGACGTAGCTGTTGCTATGAACTGAAAATTATGAAAGATACTGATATCAAAAGAGTATTCCTCATCGTCCTCGATAGCTTCGGAATAGGTGCGGCACCAGATGCAGAAGCTTTCGGCGATGCAGGCTCCGATACCATCGGAGCGGTTGTCAAGTCGCATAAATTCAACGCACCGAATCTAACAAAGCTCGGTCTTTTCGCCATTGACGGGCAAAAAGAAAAAGCCCCCGAAGGAGCAGAGGATC
>JBJDZD010000158.1:0-23317 GCA_051867815.1 Eubacteriales bacterium
TCGATTGGTTCATATCGCACTACCATATCGACCACGTTTGCGCGGTCATTGAGAGCATTTTGCGCGACGAGCGCTTCTGCATAGACACCGTCGTCCTGCCGCCGCGCAACGCTCTTCCCGAGGACATGGTGCAAGGCGACTCCAAATACAGTCCCCTCATCGAGGCGGCACTTCGCGAGTGCCACCCGAACGTGCGGCGCATACAAGTCCCGTATTTCTCGGATTCGCCCGTCACCCTGCTTTATGATTTTGCCGGCGCGGAGATCGAAATACTGCCTCCGGACACGGACTGGGCAAAGCCGCGCGAGCTTTACGAGCTGATAGCACGCGGTTATTTCGATACCGACGACATCTACGAGCCGAAGGTGTCGACATCGGTCGGCAACGCCGCTTCAATATGGTTCATCATACGCCACGGCGGCAAAAAGATCCTCTTCACGGGCGACAGCATGAAGCGTACGCGCGAGATCGAGGAAGAGAGCGTTGACCGCATGTACGCCCTCTACCGCGACAAGATAGGCAGCCCCGATATTGCAAAATGGCCGCATCACGGCATGGCGCGCGACTGCGCCGATAACGTCATGCACGCCATGGACCCGGAGTACATAATCACCACCACATCCATTGAGAGCGCCAGCGTGCAATATAACAAGGCCTTCCCCGGCAACCGCGCCAAGTTCTTCAACAGTGCCGAGGCCGATCTCATTCTTTCGGTAACGGCGGACGGAACGATCGAAGTCAGCGGAGGCGTTGAGGGAATCAATCAAGGCGAATATTACGTTATGAGCGAGAGAAAAAAGAAATGAGTCAAATTAAGCTTCCGGAGATACTTGCTCCGGCAGGAAATTTTGAAAAGCTGTGCGCGGCGGTGCGCTTCGGCGCGGATGCCGTCTATCTTGCAGGCAGACGCTTCGGCATGCGTCAGGCGGCGGAGAATTTTTCGCTTGAGGAGCTTCGCGAGGCGGCACGGTATCTGCACTCGCGTGGCAAAAAGATGTATCTGACGGTCAATATCCTCCCCCACGGCGGCGAATATCCGGCTTTGCGCGAGTTTATTGCGGAATGTGCAAAGATCGACATCGACGGCTACATCGTTGCCGATCTCGGTGTTATTGCCATGATAAAGTCCGTCAATCCGAAAGCGGACATCCATATTTCCACTCAGGCGAGCATCGTAAGCCCCGAGGCGGCAATGGAGTACGTCAAGCTCGGCGCAACGCGCTTGGTGCTTGCTCGCGAGCTGTCGCTTGAGGAGATACGGGACATTCGCGCGGCGATTCCGCCCGAGATCGAGCTTGAGGCGTTCGTTCACGGTTCCATGTGCGTTTCGTACAGCGGAAGGTGCATGCTCTCCGACCATCTGGTGGGCAGAAGCGCCAATCACGGCGCGTGCGCCCAGCCCTGCCGATGGAATTACAAGATAGTTGAGGAAAAGCGCCCCGAGGAGGGCATGCCCATAGTCGAGACCGACGAGGGCACCTTCATCATGTCCTCAAAGGACATGTGCATGATCGATCACGTGGCGGAGCTGGTGGACGCCGGAATTTCCTCATTTAAGCTCGAGGGCAGAGTTCGCTCGGCGTATTACGCCGCGGTGGTCACCAATGCCTACCGTATCGCGCTCGATGCGCTCGCCGAGCATGTTGAAAACGGCGGCAAACTGCTTGACTTCAAGCCCGACCCTGCGCTCTTTGACGAGGTTGACAGCGTTTCGCACCGCGAGTATTCAACGGGCTTTTACTTTAATTCGCCGCGCGAGGATTCGTGCCTCGTCACCCGTCAGGGCTATATGCGCGAAAAGGCGTATCTTGCCGTTGCCGAACAGATCGAGAACGAGTTGCCCGAGCCTTTGAAGGCGATCGAGCAGACACAGGGCGGTCGTCTCGTCCGCTTCCGCCAGCGCAATAAGCTCGTTCGCGGTATGACTGCGGAGCTGCTCACGCCCGGAAAGGTCGGCAGAGCCTTCACGGTGGAGGAGCTTTACGACGGCGAGGGAGAGGCGGTTGAAAGTGCGCCCCATCCTTCAAGAATTTTCTATACCCGTGTACCCATGCAGGTGCTCGAGGGCGACATACTGAGGGCGGAATAATGTACGAATTCATTCAGATAATTACAGCCGTTATCTACGGCCTGGTGGAGGGCATAACGGAGTGGCTTCCCGTCAGCTCGACGGGTCACCTCATCATCCTTGACGAGTTTCTCTCGTTCAGCTTTGCACCCGATAAGCCTTTTACGGATGCTTTTTGCGAGATGTTTGAGGTCGTCATTCAGCTCGGCGCGATACTTGCCGTCGTCGTGACTTATTTTTCGCGCCTTTGGCCCTTTAAGCGCGAAAAGCGCGAGAGCGTTCGCGCATGGAAGCTCTGGGGCAAGGTGCTGGTCGCCTCCGTGCCTGCGGCGATCGTGGGCATAGTGCTTGACAAGGTCATCGAGGAAGTTTCGGGCAAGGATATAGACGGCTGGCTCTATAACGCGCCCGTCGTCGTTGCCGCACTGATCGTTTACGGCGTGCTGTTCATACTTATAGAAAAATTCAACAAAAAAGAGGCGCGCGTTGACTCGGTTGACGATATCGGCATCGGTCAGGCGCTTGCCATCGGCGTTTTTCAGATGCTGGCAATAATCCCCGGCACCTCGCGTTCCGGCTCCACCATTCTCGGCTCGATGCTGATTGGACTTTCAAGGACTGCCGCCGCGGAATTTTCCTTCTTCATGGCAATTCCGGCGATGGCAGGCGCGAGCCTTATCAAGGCCTACGGCTTCTTTGATTACGTCGTCGAGCGCGGCGTAAGCGTCCCCCTCGTCGCTTGGATAGTGCTTGCCGTGGGCTGTGCGGTCGCTTTTGCCGTTTCCATGCTCTGCATCCGCTTCCTGACGGATTTCGTCAAGCGCCACAGCTTCATACCCTTCGGCGTTTACCGGATAATCCTCGGCGCGGTGCTGATCGTTTGGTTCGCATTCCATGGATAAGCTGAAGATACCATACCCCGTAATAGTCGAGGGAAAATACGACAAATTGCGCCTATCTTGCGTTATTGAAGCGCAGATAATAGCCACGGACGGCTTCGGAATATTCAAAAATCACGAGCGCGCGGCACTTCTTCGCGCCCTTGCGCGGAAAACGCCCGTCATCGTGCTGACCGACCCCGACGGCGCAGGCAGGCTCATCCGCTCGCATATATCCGGCATTTTGCCAAAGGAAAAGATCATCTCGTTCCACATCCCGAAGATCGAGGGCAAGGAAAAACGCAAAAAAGAGCCTTCTGCGGAGGGATTCTTGGGCGTTGAGGGGGTGGAAAACGAGCGCATACGCGAGCTTTTTTTGCCCTACACCGATCCGCAAATGACCCGAAAGCTTGAGGAAAATCCGCTCTCACCGGCAATTCTTTGCCGCGACGGGCTGACGGGCGCGGCGGAAAGCGCGGCACGCCGCGATGCCGTAGGCAGGCTCTTCGGCTTGCCGGACGGCATGAACGCCAAGGCCTTCTTAGCGGCTCTCAGATGCGTTGCCACCTACGAAGAATATATTGAAGCAATAGAAAAAACGAAAGAAGGCGAATCCAAATGAAACCAAAGCATCTTTTGATGATAATGACCGATCAATGTCGCGCCGATGCGCTCGGCCCCTACGGCTCTCGCTACGCGCAGACGCCCGCCATCAACGCAATGGCGGAGGACGCCACCGTTTTCGAGCGCGCCGTAACGCCGTCGCCCGTTTGCGTTCCGGCAAGACTATCCATGCTTTCCGGCCAATACGTCAACCGTACGGGCAACTCAAACAACAATCCCCGTCGTTGCTATGAGGGCGAGGGCTTCTATTCAATGCTTACAAAGGCAGGCTTCAATTCCTGCTGTGTCGGCAAGATGCACCACGTTTGGGACTATTTCGGCCCCATGGGCTTCTCCGAACGCCACACGCAGGAGGAGCTTTCTCATCCCGATGACGATTATACCCGATTCATTATGAACTCCCCCTATAAGAACGTCTTTGACTACAACGGCCAGCGCGGCGAGATGTACTACGTTCCGCAGGTCAGCGAGCTGCCTGCCGAGGCACATCCCACGCAATGGGTCGGCGACCGTTCGGTCGAGTTCATTGAAAACTGCGACCCCGATCGCCCCACCTTCCTTTTCTCGTCCTTCATCCATCCGCATCCGCCCTTCTGTCCGCCTGCGCCGTGGAACAAGCTCTTCCGCGGCCGCCCCGACGAGAGCGAATATCCCTTCGTGCCGGAGGAAACTCCCGAGCTTAAGTATCTGTTGCCGCCGAACTTCGACATGGCAAAGCTCGAGATGAGCCAAACGGACATTCTTCGCGCAAAGAATTTCTATTACGCCTGCGTTTCCTTCATGGACTATCAGATCGGCCGCATCACCGACGCGCTCAAGCGTCGCGGAATGTACGAGGATACCGTCATTTTGTTCGTTTCCGACCACGGCGACAGCCTCGGCGACTACAACCATGTCGGTAAGCGCACCATGCTCTCCTCGGCAAACCGCATTCCCTTCATGCTGCGCATTCCGGGCGCAGAGGGCGGCAGACGCACCGACCCCGTATCCCTCGTTGACGTAGCGCCCACGCTTCTGTCGATCTTCGGTGTTAAATACGACCCTGCCGAGTTTGACGGCATTGATATCACGTCTGGCAAGCACTCCGAGGTATATTCGCAGTACGAATGCGGCGAAAAAGCGTGCTACATGGTCGCGGGCGAGAGGGATAAGCTCATTTACAGCGCGGCAAATCGCAAATATGCGTATTTCAATGAAACTCCCGAGCATATCGACCGCTATGCCGAGGGCGGTGAGCGCGTCGAATACTTAAAGACACTGCTTGATTCCTATATGGCGCACGATAAGGCGACGGAGCTTCTGAATGACGAGCCGAAAAAGGATAAGAAGCCGAAGAAAAAGTTATATGACTTCGCCGGCGACCGCATGGACCACGTAAGGCGCCACGCCGAGGAAGCCGCAAGGATACCCGAGGGATACCGAATAGACCTACGCATCAAAGAGGGCGATCCGCTCGTTTGATGCCCGAAAAGCCAAATAACTTCAAAAAATATTCAAAAACTATTGCTTTTTTGATAAAATTTTGGTATAATGACGGTAAAACAAGCGGCGGCTCCCGCTGTCGCACGCGCAGAAAAGGAATAAGTACATGAAAAAAGAACTTCTGTTTGTTTTGGCATCGATTCTGGCTCTTATAATGGTCGGCTCGGCGTTCACGGTGGCGCTTGCGGCAAATGCCGACGGCAAGAGCATAAAATCTTCGAATGATGTCGGATTTGAGCTGCTTTCGGGCGAGGTGTCGTCCGGCGAGACGGAAAATACCGGCGAAAAGGTCGATTGGCCCGACCCTACGTATGCCGAAATGCCGTCCGGCAATTACGATAACACCCCCGGCACGCTCAAATACACCACCTCCGAGGACGGCAAGAACGTGACCATTTCCTACGAAGTGGATGGCGAGACCGTTTCCTACACCGTTCCCAACAACAATAACTACCTCTTCGGCGGCTACGGCGCGACGGACGACCTCGACCGAGAGCTTTATTCGTCTCTTGACGAGGGCGTCGGCTCATATGAGGCAGACAAGCGTCAGATAGGATTGTTTTACTTCCTGTGGCACGGCGAGCACGGCGACTGGGGCATCTTTGATCTTCAGAAGATCATTGACGAGATCGGCGTTGAAGCGGCAGGCAGTGAGAGCTGCGGAAGGTACGGTCCGGTCTACGCCATGCATTGGTTTGCCGAGCCTCTTTACGGCTATTACTACGCAAACGACGAGTGGGTCCTGCGCAAGCATGCCGAGCTTTTGACCAATGCAAATATCGACTTTTTGTACTTTGACGTAACGAACGCCATCTCTTATCTCCACAATGCCAAGGTGCTGATGCAGGCTCTTCATGAGCTTAACGAGCAGGGCTACGATGCGCCCCAGGTCGTGTTCTACACCAATACAAGCTCCGGAGCGGTCGTAACTGAGCTGTACAAAAATCTTTATCAGCCCGGGCTTTATTCTGATACGTGGTTCTGCATCGACGGCAAACCCGTCATTATAGCGCCCTACACGGAAAACAGAGACGATTTCTTCACCATAAAGCGCAATCAATGGCCGAACGACTCCAATTTCAAGGCAGACGGCTGGCCGTGGATGGATTTTGATTGGCCCCAGCGCGTCTTCAAGGACAGCCAAGGTCTCCCCGGCGCCATCAATGTGTCGGTCGCTCAGCACAGCGGAACGATCCGCTTCTCGGATTCGTCCCTGTACGGCAATAACACCAACCGCGGCCGTTCGTTCACAAACCCCGACAACTATTCATCCTACAATTCAAAATTCAAGCGTGCGCTGAGCAATTCCTACAAAGCATGGCAGGAGGACCCCACGCTCTCCTACCGAGGCCTGAATTTCCAGGCTCAATGGGATTACGCTCTCACCACGGATGCGCCCGTCATTCTCGTCACCGGCTGGAATGAGTGGGTGGCACAGCGCCAAGCCGGCCCCGGCGACGGTATCTACTTCGTCGATACCGCGTCTGTGGAGTTCTCGCGCGACACGGAGATGATGCGCGGCGGCTATTTCGATAACTACTACATCCAGCTTATGTATAACGTCCAGAGGGCAAAGGGCACGGCACCCGTTGTGGTTCAGGACAACCGCACCACCATTAACGTCACGGGCGATTTCAGCCAATGGAACGATATCCTTGTGACCTACACCGACGCCGAGGGCGACACCAAGGATCGCGATGCTATCGGCTTCGGTCAGACGCACTACACCAATACCTCCGGCAGAAACGACATCGTGGCATCCAAGGTCACGGCGGATGCGCAGAACATGTATTTCTACGTTCGTACCGCATCCGACATCAGCATGTACGACACGAACAGCTCGTGGATGCAGCTTTATATCGACGTCGACAGCAAAACTACCGGCTGGTATGGCTACGACTTCATAGTCAACTACCGGGCAAAGGACGCCTTCACCACCACCGTTGCAGGCTATAACGGAACGGACGGCGCATACGGCTTTGGAGTTGTCGGCGAGGTCAGCTACCGCGTTAAGGGCAACGAGATGATGATAACGGTTCCGCTCTCCATGCTGGGCGTTGAGAACTACAAGCAGATCAACATGCAGTTCAAGTGGGCGGACAGCGAGACCACCTACGACGAGATGGAGGATTTCTATTGCGACGGTGATGCCGCTCCTCTCGGTCGTCTCAACTACATTTATCAGAATTACATTCCGCTTGCGGCCGAGGACCTTCCGGAGGATACCGGCTCGGACGAAACGACGAATTCTGCGGACGAAAGTACGGATTCTCCCGACACCTCCGATAACGGTACCGACGAGAATGGCTGTGGCTCTTTTGTTGCAATCCTGCCCACTGCCGCCATCGTCGCAACCGCTACCGAGCTGGTAATGCGTAAGAAGAAGGAAAGAGATTAAAGCATAAAACGGTCAAAAACCGCAGGAAGCCCCGGCTTCCTGCGGTTTTTAATTCGTTTTGCACTTTTATTGTTCGATCTCTTCCATAACAAATGCTTCGAGAATGTCTCCGAGCTTGAGGTCGTTAAACTTTTCAAGTCCGATACCGCATTCGTAGCCCTGTGCAACCTCGCGGACGTCGTCCTTGAAGCGGCGGAGCGAGGAGATCTTATCCTCGTAAACGACGATACCGTCGCGTACAACTCTTATCTGAGACGCGCGCGTGATCTTGCCGTCCTGGATGTAGGAGCCTGCAATGAAGCCCACGTTCGGCACGTGAATGACCTGGCGAACCTCTGCGTGGCCGAGCAGGTTCTCGCGGAACTTGGGAGCGAGCATGCCCTTCATAGCCGCGCTTATCTCGTTGATGCAATCGTAGATGATACGGTAGGTGCGGATCTCAACGCCCTGGCGCTCTGCGGAATCGAGAGCGGTGCGGTCGGGTCTCGTGTTGAAGCCGACGATGATGGCGTTCGATGCCGCGGCGAACATAACGTCGCCCTCGGTGATACCGCCTGCCGCCGCGTGGATAACGCGAACGCGAACCTCCTCGTTCGTCAGTTTTTCAAGCGATTGCTTTACTGCCTCGGCGGAGCCGCCCACATCCGCCTTGACGATGATGTTCAGCTCCTTTACGCCCTCTTGGATCTGCGCAAAGAGATCGTTGAGGTTCGTTCTTGCGTTTGCCTTGAATTCCTCTTCCTTTGCCTTGCTACGGCGCTGCTCGGCAAGCTCGCGCGCCATGCGCTCGTCAACAACCGCATTTACCTCGTCGCCTGCCTGCGGAACGTCGGCAAGGCCGGTGATCTCAACGGGCATGGATGGAGGCGCAGCCTTAACGGTGCGTCCGGTATGGTCGGTCATTGCACGGATACGTCCGACTGCAGTGCCGGCAATAACGATGTCGCCTGCGCGGAGCGTACCGTTCTGGATGAGAACGGTGGCAACGGGTCCGCGGCCGCGGTCGAGCTTGGATTCGATGACGATACCCTTTGCGCGGCGGTTGGGATTTGCCTTGTATTCCTGTACCTCGGCAATGAGAAGGATGGCTTCGAGAAGCTCGTCAATGCCCTGATGCTTGAGCGCGGAAACGGGAATGCACATTACGTCGCCGCCCCATTCCTCGGGAACGAGGTCGTACTGCGTGAGTGCCTGCTTGATATTGTCGGGGTTTGCGCCGGGCTTATCCATCTTGTTGATGGCAACAATGATCTGAACTCCGGCAGCCTTCGCGTGGTTGATCGCCTCAACGGTCTGGGGCATGATGCCGTCATCCGCCGCCACAACGAGGATGGCAATGTCGGTTGCCTGCGCACCGCGCGCACGCATTGCGGTGAAGGCCTCGTGGCCGGGTGTGTCAAGGAACGTGATCTCCTTGCCGTTTATCTTAACGCGGTATGCGCCGATGTGCTGTGTGATTCCGCCTGCCTCGCCTGCGGTAACGCGCGTGTTGCGGATTGCGTCGAGAAGGGAGGTCTTACCGTGGTCAACGTGACCCATAACGCAAACTACGGGCGCACGCTCAACGAGATTGCTCTCGTTGTCCTCTTCCTCGTCGAACAGTCTGTCCTCGATGCTGACGACGACCTCCTTGGTGATCTCCGCGCCCAGCTCGTCTGCAATGAGGTATGCGGTGTCAAAGTCGATGGTCTGGTTTACGGTGACCATCATGCCCATGAGCATCAGTCGCTTAATGACCTCGCCCGAGGTCACCTTGATGCGCGAAGCAAATTCGCCGACGGTGATCTCCTCCGGTATCTCTGCCTTGACGGGGGCTTTTTTGACGGGTGCCGGAGCCGGCGCAGGCTGGAAATTGCCCTTCTTGCCGTTCTTGCCCTGCTTGCCGCCGGTTGCGGCGCCTGCGTTCTTGTTCTGCTGACGGTTGTCCTTGCCGTTCTTGCCGCTCTGCTGACGGTTATCCTTGGCACCCTTGCCGCTCTTGCCGGCATTCTGACTCTGGCGGTTGTCCTTGCCGCCGTCGTTCTTATCACCGTTCTGCGCGGCGGGAGCTTTCTTTACCTTTTGAGGAGAGCCGCCGCGGTCGTCGCGAACGTTCTCGGGAACGAAGGTGTCGAGGTTGTCGTCGTACTTGGAGAGGTCAACGGCACCGCTTCCGCGAGTGTCGACCACGCGCGTGTTCTGCTTGGTGTTGACGGTGACGACTTCGCGCTCGCCCTCGGGGCGTGCAGTCCGACGCATGTCGATGGCGGTTCTGCCCGATTTCTTTTCAGCGGGCTTCTCCTGCTTCTTTTCCTGCTTTTCCTGCTTGGACTTCTCCGAAGAAGCGCTCATGCGCGACTCAAAACGCTCGCCGGCACTGCGCGCGACGTTCTGTTTTTCTGCCGGCTTCTGTGCAGGCTTTTTCTGCTCGGGCTTCTGCTCGGGCTTTTTGTCCTCTGCCGCTTTTTTGTCATCTTCCGGCTTCTTGCCCTCTTCGGGCTTGGTCTCCGATTTCGGTGCGACGGGTTTAGCCTCTGCGGCCTTTTTCCGCATAGAGGGTATGCCTGTCACTCCGTCGATATAATCCTCAATGCCTACGATCTGATTCAATGTGGTGAGCGTTTCCCAAATCACATCAAGCTCAAAGGGATCGAGTACCTTTTGTGTTTTGACTTCAAGGCCTGCCGCCGCCAAAATGTCTGTAAGCTCCTTCGGCTTAAGCGATAGATCCTTTGCCAACTGATTCACTTTATACTGAGAGCCGACTGCCATATTATCTGTCTTCCTCCTTACGGATACGAAATTGTATAGTTTATTCCGCGGAATCTTTTTCCGCCTTCTGTCTTACGGCTTCTGCCATCGAGGCGTCCGTTATTGCCATTGCCGCAACAAGACCTTTGCCCGTTGCCGCGCCGATCTGTGCCGCCGTAAGACCTGTTTTTATCATCCTGACCCCATAGTAGTCCGTGCGGTCGGAAATTCTTTTGTCCGTCGCCGGCGAATTGTCGCAAGCCGTGACGACCAGCGCCGCCTTCCCGGCCTTAAGCGCCTCGCAAACGTTGACCGTTCCGCAAACCGCGCGGCGTGCGCGGATGCAAAGGCCGAGCATGCCGAGCAGGCGTTCCTTCGGCGTGTTGCCCATTATTCTGCCTCCGACATTGCCGCTTCAAGCGCATCCCAGACTTCCTCGGGAATGGCGACGCCGAGATTTGCATCGGCGCGGTGGTTTTTACGGAGTTTTTTAAGGCATACCGGGTTCTTGCAAAGATACGCGCCGCGTCCCGATTTTTTGCCGGTCAGGTCGAGGGTTATTTCTCCCTCGGGTGTGCGCAGGATGCGTACAAGCTCGACCTTCGGCTTGTGTTCGTTGCATCCGAGGCATTGACGCATCGGTATCTTTCTCTGCGGCAGGGGGTGATTTTGCTTCTTTGCCATGTTATGTTCGATTATTCGGGCTTGATATCTATCTTGCAGCCGGTCAGACGGGCGGCAAGGCGAGCATTCTGACCCTCGCGGCCGATTGCGAGCGATAGCTGATCGGGCCGAACGACCACGTGCGCGGTCTTTTCGCCGAGCATGGTGACGGATTCAACCGTTGCCGGAGCAAGAGCCGCCGCGATGTACTCCGCGGTGTCCTCGCTGTATTTGACGATGTCAACCTTTTCGCCGTCAAGCTCGCCGAGAATGGAATTGATTCTCACGCCGCGCGTACCGACACAGGAGCCGACGGGATCAACGCCCTCGTCCTCGGAGTGAACGGCTATCTTGGTTCTGGAGCCTGCCTCGCGCGCGATGCCCTTAATGGTAACGATGCCCTCCTGGATCTCGGGGACCTCAAGCTCAAACATGCGACGGATAAGACCGGGATGAGCACGGGATATGGTGATAAGCGGTCCGCGAGCCTCGCGGTTGACCTCCGAGATGTAGATCTTTATCTTCTGACCGATGAAGAATTCCTCGCCGGGGATCTGCTCGGACTTGCGCAGGCGCGCGTAGCCGTTGCCGGTGAAGATGATAACGTCGCCCGTTTCCTCGTCGATCTTGGAAACGGTGACGGTGATGATCTCTTCGCGCTTAGCCTCGTAAGCCTCTTGAGATATTTTTCTCTCCGCCTCGCGGATTGCCTGAATGATGACGGAGCGAGCTGCGCCTGCGGAAAGGCGTCGGAAATTCTTGGGTTTTACTTCGGTTTCGAGCACCTTGCCCACGGTCATGCGCTTGTTGTGCGTTTTTGCTTCCTCAACGGAGATCTGGGTCTCGGGGTCTTCAACCTCGGCGACGACCTCTTTCTGCTGAAAAACGCGGACGTCCTTCTTGCTTTCGTCGATATGGATGCGAACGTTGGTGTTGTTGCCGTATTCCTTCTTGTAAGCCGCAACGAGAGCCGCCTCTATCTTCTCGAGCATGTAGGCCTTGGATATGCCACGCTTCTGTTCAAGCTCGTCAAGAGCGGCGAAAAATTCCGAATTCATTTTTGAGATTTCCTTTCAAAATATTATGTCAAACGGTTAATTGTTTTCAAAATCAAACACGGTGCGCATCTTTGAGACGGACTCAAAGGGAAGAGCGACCGTTTTCTCACCGACCTCGATGAGAATGGGCTTTTCGGGGTTCGTCTCGCCGCCCTCAAAGCCGAGGAGGACGCCGCCGAGCTTGCGAGTGCCGTCGAGGGGGGCAAAGAGCTTCACCTCAACCGTCTCGCCCACGCACGCGCCGATGTGCCAAGGCAGGGTGACGTCGCGCTCGATGCCGGGCGACGATACTTCAAGGTTATATGAGGTGTCGATGGGGTCGGCTTCGTCGAGGATCGGGTCGATGGCGCGCGTGACGCGCTCGCAGTCGGCAATGCCGATGCCTTCCTCGCGGTCGGTGTCAATGGTGAGGACGAGAACGCGATCTGCTCCCCTCTTGACGAATTCGATGTCCCAGATATCGCAGCCGCATTCGCGAACAGCATCTGTTATCAGGGGGTATATTTTTGCGGCAACGCCGCCGAGTTCTTTTTTCATTTCTTTTTACTCTTCAGCTTTTTAAGCTCTTTCTTTTCTTTGCGGATGCGTTTTAAGTTTTTCTTTGCCTCTTTTTCTTCTTTTTTGAGACATTTGAGGAGCGCCTTTATCTTTTTGTTGTCCAGATGCGGACGGAAGGGTTCCTGTGCCTGCTGTGGCTTTTGCGCCTTAAAGGGTTTCATGAAGCACCTCCGAAACAAAAATATTTATTCGAGAAAATGAGAGTGGACTTGCGCCCACTCTCAGTCTCACTATACTTCCGTATATATTATATCACAAAAAAATACGAAAAGCAATAGCTTTGGCGAATTTTTATGAATTTTTTGAATTTTTTTCAAGCCCGAGAGCAATTTCACATCAAATTCACGCCTTCTTTGCGCTTTTTCTATTTACAAATAATAAAAAACATGGTATAATATAATGTAAAGCTATAATCGGAGCAGTATCGCCAAAGGAGGAAAGCATGGAAAAGAGCGAAGCTGACAACAAAATACTCGGGCAGTTCGCGCCGCGCACGCCTCTCGCTCTGATACTTGCGCTTGCGTCTGCGCTCGGCTCGCTTTCCCTGCTCTTGTCGGACGTGCCGATATTTGCCGGCATTGCCGTGGCGGTAATGCTCGCGCTGGTGTTCATGACGGTTCGCGGCGGCGTTCGCTTCATCGTTATAATTCCGGCGCTGATCTTCATGGTGCTGACGGGCGAGGTCGCGCTCCCTGCGATCTATCTCGGCTTCGTTTTCACCTTTGCCTCCTCGCTGTATCTGACGGCAGGCAGGAGATGGTTCGTCCCCCTGCTTTCCGGAGCGGCGGCGTACGCGGTTGCCTTTCTGCTCTTTGACGGATATGCGGCACTTTTGGTTCTCGTGCCCGTCCTTCTCGGTATGATCGCTTCAATGGCTCTGCAAAACTACGGCTTGGCGCCCACGGTCGGCACACTCACTCTCCTCGGCTCGGTCGGCGCGGTCCTTGCCCTGCTTGTTGGAGGAGTCGATATCACGGCGGCCGCCGACGCGCTCCGCGACTATATCACGGGCGTTTATCTCGGCGTATCGAACGAGCTGCTCGTCATTGACGAAAAGACCGCAGAGCTTCTTGCCACCGTCGTGGTCAATATGCTTCCCGGAATAATGATTGCCGCGGCTTCGGTTATGATCTGGGCAGGCTGTAAGCTGGCGATTGCCTTCCTTGAAGGCTCGCACGTCAGTGATATACCCGAGAGCGCAAAGCGCATAGAGCTTGCGCCCGTCAGCGGTATCGTTTACGTTCTCGCCTTCATGCTTTCAAGCGCGTTTGCCATTGAGGGAGGAGACTACGAAATGGCAGGTGCCGTCACCGATAACCTTTTGATAATTCTTGCCCCTGCCTTTCTCGCGTTCGGCCTGCGCACCTCGCGTGACCGTTTGGAGCGCAAGCTTTCGCGCTTTGAGGTCTATCCGACAGGCACTCCGCGCAGAGTGGCAAACGGCGTGGCGGCAGTAACCTGCCTGCTCGTGCCCGGCATATCTCCGGTAATATACCTCGTTTTGGGCGTTATCGGCTCGTTCTCGCCGATATTTGACGCAATCAAGCGCAAGCTTCGGGATATGTCCGACAACAACGGCGATTAAACCGTTAAACACAACCGAGAATGAGGGCAAGGCCTTCATTTGAACACGAATAAGGAGCTGTAAGGCTATGTCATCAAACAAAAACTACGATCTCAGCACGTTTGACCTGATGCTGATGAGCGCAGGCACGGGGTTCATTCTCCTTGCCGTTGCACTTTTGACGGCGGCACTCACCGAGATACCGCTCGGCGTTATTGCGCTGGTCTTTATAGCGGTCTACGTGATATTCGAGGCGATACTCTGCCTTTACGGCGCGTCCGTCCATAAAAGGGAGAACGCGCGCCGGACTTCCGATTCGCTTGAACACTTGATAAGCGAAGCGGTCAGAAAGATAGAATTGCCCACGGTAATTACGTCTGCGGACGGCAAGATATTCTGGGTCAACACCAAGCTTGTGGAAATCAGCGATAAGACGAAAGCATCCGATTTCTGGGGTAAGAATTTTTCCGAGCTTTCGGACGTTCCCATGAGCGAGATAATTACGGCGACCTCACGAAAGGTCATAAGCGCGTACGGAACGAATTATTATGCCCGTTCCTATCTTATGGAGGCGACCGATCGCGACTATTGGCTGACCACGCTTGAGGACCGCACGGAGGTTGACCTGCTTGAGAAGAGGGTCAACAGCGAAAGCCCCGTGGTTGCTTATATCTCCGTCGATAACCGCGAGGAGCTGCTCAGGTACGTTCAAGGCTCGTACCGCGAGAGTGCCGCCGCCATAGAGCAGATACTCATCGAGTGGGCGGCGTCCCTCGGCGGACTTCTCCGCGAGTATGACCGCGACAAATATATCATGATATTCCCGAAGGATAAGCTCCCCGGCTGTACCGATGCAAATTTTGACATCCTTGACCGCATCCGCGAGATACATTTCGGCGACGGAAGCATGTCCGTCACCGTTTCGATGGGTATCAGCGACGTCGGCAAGAACATCGGCGAGAAGAGCAAGAACGCTCAGGCGGCGCTTGATACGGCACTTCAGCGCGGCGGCGATCAGGTTGCCCTTCGTACGTCGGGCGGCACCGAATATTACGGCGGCAAGACAAAGCTCTCCTCAAAGCGCACCAAGATACGCCCCCGTGTGGTTGCCGAAAAGCTCGTCGAGCATGTAACAGCGGCAGGCAATGTCCTCATTATGGGACATAAAAATCCCGATTTTGACTCGATCGGCTCTTGCGTGGGTCTTGCGAAGCTCGCGCTTGCCCATAATCCGAACGTAAAGATAGTCATAGATTTCAACAATTCCAATTTTGAAAAATCAACCAAGCAGCTTCTCGCGTCACAGCCCGAATACAAGGATATATTCATCGACGAGGCGCGCGGGCTTGATATGATCCGCTCCGACACTCTGCTCGTTATGGCCGACGTGAACAACATGAATATCGTTGAAGCGCCCGAAATTGCGGCAAACATCAAGAGCATCGTTATCATCGACCACCACCGCAAGCTCGCGGACTACGAAAACGAGCCGCTGATATCGTATATCGAGCCTTCGGCATCGTCCGCGAGCGAGCTGGTCTGCGAGCTTATTGAGATACTTTCGCTCGGCAATCGCGACATCGAGCCTGCGAAGCTGAGCCGCCACGAGGCAAACATCATGCTTGCCGGAATCATGCTTGATACCAAGAATTTCACCAGAACCACGTCGGAGCGCACCTTCTCCGCGGCGGTATATCTGCGCGGCGTGGGAGCCGACCCCGAATTTGCGCGTACCTTCTTCTATGCCGATCTTGAAAGCTTCGTTACGGAGGCTAAGCTCGGAAGTGAGGTTCGCCTTTATCGCGAACGCATAGCACTCACCGTTTGTGAGGGCAGCGGCACCCCCGACGACCGCATCGCGGCATCCAAAACGGCGGATACGCTCCTGACCGTCGAGGGCATCGACGCCGCGTTCGTTCTCATTCGCACGGATGAGGAAATAGCGATCTCCGCGCGTTCAAACGGAACGATAAACGTTCAGCTGATACTTGAAAAGATAGGCGGAGGCGGACATTTTGATGCCGCCGGAGCACAGGTCAAAAACACGGTATCGCGCGAGGTGCTTGAACAGCTCAAGCACGCCATCGACGAATATCTGGACTCAACGAAATAACAACAAGGAGATATGATCATGAAGGTAATACTCACACAGGACGTTAAAGCCCAGGGCAAGAAGGGCGATATTATTGAGGTCTCGGACGGCTACGCTCGCAATTTCCTGCTTCCCAAGAAGCTCTGCGTAATTGCCGATGCAAAGGCTGTAAACGAAGCAAAGAATAAGGAAGCATCACGCTTACACAAGATCGAAACGGAACGCGCCGCCGCAACGGAGCTTGCCGCAAAGCTTGAAACGGTACTCGTCAAGGTAGCGGCGGCATCGGGCAGCGACGACCGCCTTTACGGCTCGATTACCGCAAAGGATATTGCAGAGGCGCTTAAGGCTCAGCACGGCGTTGACATCGACCGCCGTAAGCTCAGCCTCGACTCCCCCATCCGCGCGTACGGCTCCTATACCGTTGACGCGAAGCTCTACACGGACGTGGTTGCACATATCAACGTTCTGATTTGCAAGAAGTGATAAAATGAACCGGGATATTGCTAAAAAAGTACCCTTTTCAATGCTTGCGGAGCAGGCTCTGCTCGGCTCGATACTGATCGACCCGCCTGCAATCTCGCAGATATCGGATACCGTGCGTCCGGAGGACTTCCACCTGACGGAGCATCGCCAGATATATGAGGCAATGCGCAGACTGTCAATGCTCAATCGCGATATCGACCACATCACCCTGCTTGACGTGCTTGAAAAGGAAAAAGTGTATAACCGCGAGGATGCGGAGCTGTATCTGCGAACTCTTGCCGATGCCGTCCCGAACGCGCTCAATATCAAGGACTATGCGCGCATTGTGCTTGAAAAGAGTCTTATGCGCCGTATTATCGACACCTGCTCCACAGTCAGCGAACGCGCGTATTCGGAGCAGGAGGACGTAGGAACGCTCGTTGAGTACGCGGCGTCGCAGATGAATGAGATCGCCATGGGGCGCGACAGCCGCGGCTTTGTCAACATGACGGATATGCTCGAGCAGGTGTTCCGCAATCTCTCCATTCTTTACGAGGACCCGAACGCCTTCGACGGTATTCAAACCGGCTTCGGCGAGCTTGACAATACTCTGGCAGGCATCGGGCAGAGCGACCTTGTGCTGGTCGGCGCGCGTCCGGGTATGGGCAAGACCTCGTTCTGCTTGAATATTGCCCTCAAATACGCTCTGCGCACCAAGCAGAAGGTTGCCATCTTCTCACTTGAGATGTCGGCGGAGCAACTCGTTCAGCGTATGCTCTCGAGCTACGCAATGGTTGACAGCTATAATATGAGAACGGGCAAGCTCTCAACTCAGGATTGGCAAAAGCTTGCAAATTCCATCACGGACCTTGCCGGTGTTCAGGTGCTTCTTGACGACACGCCGAATATTACGGTCTCCGGCATGAAGGCAAAGCTTCGACGCGAGGGCAAGGTCGGCCTTGTGGTCATCGACTACCTCCAGCTGATGCAGGGCGACAGACACACGGACAACCGTGTTCAGGAGGTTTCGGATATCTCGCGTAACCTCAAGCTCATGGCGAAGGAGCTGCACGTTCCCATTATCTGCTGCTCCCAGCTTTCCCGCGGCACGGAGGGAAGAACCTCAAAGCGACCCATGCTTTCCGACCTTCGCGAATCAGGCTCGATAGAGCAGGACGCGGATACCGTAATCTTCATCTACCGCGACGAATATTATATGGATGCCGCCGGTAAAAACAACAAGACGGACGTGACCGAAGCTCCCGTTGCGGAGATAATCGTCGCCAAGAACCGCCATGGCTCCACGGGCACGGTAAAGCTTAATTGGATAGGCAGATATACCGCGTTCTATTCCATTGAGAACAATAAGGGCGAAGCACCGCCGGAGCGCGGCGGCGCGCCCATGCCGGTTGCTCCCCCTCCCGGTATGTGACGGCATCCGAGTTTGAATCGGAGTATAATATTAAATGAAAAAAAATATTGAGCTTTCGCTTGATACAACCCCAAAATACCTTCTCGCGCTTTCGGGCGGTGCGGATTCCGTTTGTCTTTTTCATCTTTTGGTGAAAACGGGCGCACGCTTTGCCGTTGCACACGTCAATCACGGTATTCGCGGCGAGGAAGCCCTGCGCGACGAGGAGTTTTGCCGCGCTCTGGCAGAGAAACACGGAGTTGAATTCCATCTGCTCCGTGCGGACGTTCCGTCGATCGCGCGCGAGCGCGGCGAAAACGTTGAAGAAGCGGCAAGGAACGTGCGATATGCGTTTTTTGCCGAACTCATGCGCGAAAACGGTATTCCGTTCCTTTTGACCGCGCACAATGCGACCGACAATGCGGAGACCCTGCTTCTCGCGCTCGCTCGCGGCGTATCACCCTCCGGTGCTTGCGGGATTCCGCGTGAGAGGGAGCTGGAGTACGGCAGGGTCATCCGCCCGTTGCTTTCGTTTACGAAAACGGAGATAACGGAGTATTGTCGGGCAAATTCCCATGAATTCGTCACGGACAGTACCAATTCCGACGTTACCTACTCGCGCAATCGCATTCGCCACCGCGTTCTGCCGGAGCTTGAGATTATCAACCCGGCCGCCGCCGAGGCGATATCCCGTTTTACACAGGCGCAGAGGGAGGACGGCGAATTCCTTGACGGTCTTGCCCTCGATTTTTTGGAAAAGCACGGCCTTGACCGCGAAAAGCTCTGCCGGCTGGCTTGCCCGGTTGCAAAGCGAGTGCTGGCAATATCCGCACGCCGCGCCGGCGCGGCTCCGGAGAGCGTACATGTCCGTGCAATGCTTGAAGCATTGAAAAGCGGTGCCGGCGTATCGCTTCCGGGCGGTGTCGTTTTTGCCGTCCGCGGCGAAAAAGCAGAGTTTGCCCCCGAGTGCCGAATCCCGAAAAGAGAACGGTCCGTTTATCCCGATATCGAGCCGATAAAGCTCTGCAAGGGAGAAAACCGTTTCGGAGATGCGATTCTGAACGTTGTTTGCAGCGAATTGACAAAAGATTGTCCGCAAGTTCACAATTTATCTACAAAAGCACATATTAATCTTGATACAATAAAGGAACAGCTTATTGCACGTCCGCGCCGCGAGGGCGACCGGATCCTCATCGGCGGACGGCACAGAAGCGTCAAAAAGCTCATAAGCGAGCGCATGTCCGCGCTTCCGCTTGAGGTGCGCCGCGCCCTGCCCGTCATCACCGACGGCGAGGAGATCGTTTGGGTTCCCGGGCTTGCGGTTGCCGACGCTTACGACGCAAAAAACAGCGGCAAGGTTTTAACCGTAGATTACTGTATATAATAAAAGGTAAGAATATTATGAGAAACGACATCGAATATGTCCTCGTTACCGAGGAAGAAATAGAACGCACGGTTACCCGCATCGCCTCGGAGATCGACCGCGATTATCCCGACATCTCTCGCGGACTTCTACTGCTTTGCATACTCAAAGGCTCGGTCGTCTTCATGGGCGACCTCATGAAAAAGCTCCAAAGGCCGGTAGAGATCGATTTTATGAAGGTATCGTCGTACGGTTCGGGCACTACGTCCTCCGGCAAGGTCAATATTATGCTCGACTTACACCGCGCCGATATGGCAAGCCTTGACGTCATCGTCGTCGAGGACATCATCGACAGCGGCAGAACTCTTGCGTACCTCGTCGATTATCTGAAGCTGACGGGCGCGCGCTCCGTCCGGACCTGTACCATGCTCGATAAGCCGAGCCGCCGTCAGATCGATTTCACACCCGATTACGTCGGAAAGATCATCCCCGATGAATTTGTGGTCGGCTACGGACTTGATTACGATGAAAAATACAGAACTCTGCCCTTTATCGGAGTGCTTAAAAGAGAAATATATTCGGAATAAAACCCAGAAAGGCTTATTGATTTAATGAACAAACGCTCAGGCAATTTTCGCACGATACTGCTTTACATCCTGATCGTCCTCGTTCTCGTCTTTATGCTCTCCTCGCTATTTACGGGAACGAACAGCAAGAAAACGCAGTACAGCGATGTAGTGGCACATTTTGAAAAAGAAGAGGTAACCTCGTTCTACGTCAGCAACGACGGGAAAATAAAGCTCACGCTTAAGGACGAATCGACCGTTACCTACCGCCTTGCAAGCATCAGCTTCTTCCGCGATGATCTCGGTGAGCTTATTGCAGAGCAGCATGCGGCAGGCATTATAACCTCATACGAATATGAACCGTCAACGGTCTGGCCCTGGTGGGTCTCCCTGCTTCCCTATCTCGGAATGTTTTTGCTCGTCGGCTTCGTTTGGTTCTTCATGATGGGCCAGATGGGCGGCAAGAACGGCAAGCCCGGCGGCTTTGCAAAGGCGCGCGTTAAGACGGCGGCGGACACAAAAGAGAAGGTGCTTTTCTCCGACGTTGCAGGTGCGGATGAAGAGAAGGAAGAGCTTCGCGAGATCGTTGAGTTCCTCAAAAATCCCGAAAAATTCGCCCGTCTCGGCGCAAAGATACCCCACGGCGTTCTGCTGATGGGTCCTCCCGGCACGGGTAAGACCCTGCTTGCAAAGGCGGTTGCAGGCGAGGCAGACGTTCCCTTCTTATCGATCTCCGGCTCGGATTTCGTTGAGATGTATGTCGGCGTTGGTGCATCGAGAGTGCGCGACCTCTTTGAGACCGCGCGTAAGGCGCCTGCATCGATCGTGTTCATTGACGAGATCGACGCGGTAGGCCGTCACAGAGGCGCAGGTCTCGGCGGCGGACACGACGAGAGAGAGCAAACGCTCAATCAGCTCCTCGTTGAAATGGATGGCTTCGGCGCACACGAGGGTATTATCGTCATGGCGGCAACCAACCGCCCCGATATCCTTGACCCGGCGCTGTTGCGTCCCGGCCGTTTTGACAGACAGATCACGGTCAATTATCCCGATATCAAGGGTCGAGAGGAAATACTCAAGGTTCACGCCAAGGGCAAGAAGTTTGAGAGTGACGTGGATTTTGCCACCATAGCAAAGACCACCTCCGGCTTTACCGGCGCCGACTTGCAGAATCTGCTTAACGAGGCGGCGCTGCTTGCGGTTCGTCGCGGCAAGGCCCTCATCGGCATGGAGGATATCGAGGACAGCTTCATAAAGGTCATTGCAGGACCGCAGAAGAAGTCCAAGAAGATCAGTCCCAAGGAGCTGCGCAATACCGCATATCACGAGGCAGGTCACGCATTGGTTTCCTACCTGCTTCCCACACCCGACCCCGTGCATCAGATCTCCATAATTCCCGCCGGCAGAGCGCTCGGCTACACCCTCAACGTTCCCACGGAGGATAAGGTGAGCGAGCACCGCCAGGAGCTGAAGGAGGAGATCAGCGTTCTGCTTGCCGGCCGTGCGGCAGAGGTGCTGACCTTCGGCGACTTCACGGGCGGCGCGTCGAACGATATCGAGCGCGCGACCAACATCGCAAGAAAGATGGTTACCCAGCTGGGTATGTCGGATGAGCTTGGCCCGATCAGATACGGTCAGGGCGGCGGCGACGTGTTCCTCGGCAGAGATTTCTCGTCGAAGCAGGACTATTCCGGTACGACTGCGGCAAAGATCGACGCCGAGATCCATAAGATAGTCACGGATGCATACGAGGTCGCAAAGCAGCTGCTACGCGATAATGCAAAGAAGCTCGAATTCGTTGCCGAGTACCTTTTGACCCATGAGGTAATGGACGGCGATCAGTTCAAGTGCGCAATGGAGGCAGAGGAGCCGACGGTTGAAGCGCTTGAGGCGATTGCGGCAGAGAAGAAGCGCAAGAGCGAGGAGGCTAACGAACGCCGTCGCGCCGAGGAAGCAAAAGAACGCGAACGCGAAGAAAGAGAAAAGCGTCTTAAAGAAATGCAAGAAAACGCCGATGGCGCGGACGATGCAGATAAAAAGGACGATAAAAACGGTACCGACGAGGTACCCCACTGATAAAAAAGCAGGAAGCCGCTCGGCTTCCTGCTTTTGCGTCCTGCGCCCATTTTTGCGAAAAAATCAAAATTTCGTATTTTTATTCACAAGACCCCTTGACAGATGCATATAAATGGTGTATAATATGCAAGTATTCACAAAAACAATGCATAAATATGCAAAACAAGGAGTAAATCATGAAAGTGATCGACAAATCCAAGATAAAGAAGGTCGCGCTGGCGTATTCCGGCGGTCTCGACACCTCCATCATCATCCCCTGGCTCAAGGAAAACTACAATAATTGCGAGGTCATTGCGGTCTCCGGCAACGTCGGTCAGGCCGACGAGCTTGAGGGCCTGGAGGAAAAGGCGCTCAAGACGGGAGCGTCGAAACTCTACGTTCTCGACCTCTGCGACGATTACGTGGACAATTACATCATCCCCACCATGAAGGCGGGCGCGATCTACGAGGAATACCTGCTCGGTACGTCGCACGCGCGGCCCTGCATCGCAAAGGCCCTCGTCGATATCGCTCTCCGGGAGGGTTGCGACGCTATCTGCCACGGCTGTACCGGTAAGGGCAACGACCAGGTGCGCTTTGAGTTGACCATCAAGGCGTTCGCGCCCGACATGCCCGTCATCGCTCCATGGAGGGAGTGGGACATCAAGTCGAGGGAGGAAGAGATCGACTATGCCGAGGCGCACGGTGTTCCGCTTAAGATCAATCGCGAGACCAACTATTCGAAGGACAAGAACCTCTGGCATCTTTCCCACGAGGGACTTGACCTTGAGGACACCGGCAACGAGCCGCAGTACGAAAAGCCCGGCTTCCTTGAAATGGGCGTTTCGCCCATCACCGCGCCCGATAAGCCCACGTACGTCGAGCTTGATTTCGTCGAGGGCGCACCCGTTGCGCTCAACGGCGAGAAGATGAGCGCGAAAAATATCATTCTCGCTCTCAATAAGATCGGCGGCGAGAACGGTATCGGTCTGCTTGACATCGTCGAAAACAGACTGGTCGGCATGAAGTGCCGCGGTGTCTACGAGACCCCCGGCGGAGCGATCCTTTATAAGGCGCACAGCGTGCTGGAGTCGATCTGCCTCGATAAATATACGCTCCACGAGAAGCAAAAGCTGGCGATCACCTTCGGCGAGCTGGTCTACAACGGCCAGTGGTTCACGCCCCTGCGCGAGGCGCTTTCCGCATTCGTTGACAAGACTCAGGAGACCGTCACCGGCAAGGTCAGACTCAAGCTTTATAAGGGCAACGTGATCAACGCCGGCGTCTGGAGCGACTATTCGCTGTACAGCGAGGAGATCGCCACCTTCGGCGAGTCCGACTA
>JBJDZD010000159.1:0-23299 GCA_051867815.1 Eubacteriales bacterium
GACAAGATCCATGCCGGAGTTCATTCAACCGAGCTTTTTTCCGCCGATGCAATTGAGTTTATAAACAATTACGAAAGTGACGAGCCGTTCTTTATGTATCTTTCGTATCTTGCGCCGCACGATCCGCGCACGATGCCCGAGAAATACCGTACGATGTACAAGCCCGAGGACATTACTCTTCCTCCAAACTTCATGGAAATGCCGGCATTCAGCTTTGGTTGGGCTGACAGAGGCCGTGACGAGGCGGTTGCGTCATTCCCGCGAAAGCCGGATGAGATCAAACAGCACATTTGCGACTATTACGCAATGATCAGCCATATTGACGACAATGTGGGACGTATCCTCGAAGCACTCGATGCAAAGGGATTGACCGATAACACGATCGTCGTTTTCTGCGGCGACAACGGGCTTGCTCTCGGGCAGCACGGTCTTATGGGTAAGCAAAATATATACGAGCACAGCGTTCGTCTGCCGCTCATCATCAGCGGCCCCGGTATTCCCGAGAACCTGATACTCGATCAGTTCGTCTATCTCCTTGACATATATCCCACGCTCTGCGATATCTGCGGCATTGATATTCCCGAGAGCGTCGAGGGCAAGAGCTTCGCAAAGATGTTCACGGACAATGAATATGTCACGAGAAAAGACCTCTATTTTGCTTTCCAGGCTCGCATTCGCGGAGTTTCGGACGGCAAATATAAGCTTATCGAATACAGAACGGATAACCTCAAGCTGACCCAGCTCTTTGATCTCGAAAAAGACCCGTGGGAAACTCAAAACTTCTTCGACTTCACCGGCTACGAGGCGATAGTTGAGCGTCTGCGTAAGCGCATGCTTGAATACCGCGAGGAATGGAACGAGGACTCACATATTTACGGGCGGCAGTTCTGGGAGCAGTACGAAAAATACGAAGCCGCCGAGGTTCACGGAGTTGACAAGCCCAAGGGCACTTCAATGGTCAATCAAACCAAGGAATGGTTCAAAACTAAATAAAGAAAGAGCGCGGTCGGTAAGCGGCCGCGCTCATAATTTATGAATTTTGTTCTTGAAGATTCTTTTCGTATTGAAGCATATACAGCCTATAATATCTGCCATGCTGAGCCAGAAGTTCGTTGTGCGTTCCCTGCTCCATTATCTTACCGTGCGAAAGCAGGATGATGTTGTCGGCGTGCTGGATGGTCGAAAGTCTGTGTGCGACCACGAGCATGGTGCCTATCTTCATCATTCTGGTCAGAGAATCCTGGATAAGGACTTCGGTTTCCGTATCAATATTTGCCGTTGCTTCATCAAGAATCATTACCGAAGGATTATGAAGAATGGTTCTTGCAAAGGAAAGCAGCTGCCTCTGACCTGCTGAGAAGTTATTTCCACGTTCGCGCACTTCTTCATCAAGTCCGTGTTCAAGCTTATTAATGAAGGTGTCAGCGTTTACATACTTACAAGCTTTTAGGATATCCTCCTCGCTGACATCATCCTTGCGTAGCACGACATTACTTCTGATAGTTCCCGAAAACAGGAAAACATCCTGGAGCATCTTGCCGAAGTGACGGCGCAGCGACGAAATCTTTATCTTCTTTATGTCGATTCCGTCAATCAGTATCTGTCCTTTTTGGATATCGTAATTACGGCATATCAGCGAAAGAATTGTGGTCTTGCCCGAGCCGGTCGAACCAACGAAGGCAACGGTCTGTCCGGCTTCAATCTTGAAGCTTACGCCTTGAAGCACCCATTCATCAGGGATGTACGCGAACCAAACGTCGCGGAATTCGATCTCACCGCGAACGGTATCAAGCTCAATGGCATCCGGTTCGTCAACAACTACCGGTTCCATATCGAGAATTGAGAATATCTTCTCTGCCGACGCAAAAGCGGATTGGAGTGCATTGAACTGCTCGGCAAGATTCTGTATGGGATTGAAGAACTTCGAGATGTACATATAGAATGTAACCAAAGTCTCTACTGTTATTACCTGACCGAGGAATTGGGTATTCTGAATATATCCCTTTCCGCCCAGATAGAAGAGGCAAAGCACGGATGAAATGTAAAGCACGTAGACCATCGGTCGGAAAATACCGAAAACGAACATCTGCTTCGACTTTGCTCTGCCGAGCTTTTTGCTTCTGACCTTGAAATCCTCCATTTTTCGCTCTTCTCTGTTGAAAATCTGCGTGATCTTCATGCCGGAGAGGTTTTCCGAAAGGTAGGTGTTTATATCAGTGGTGCCATCCTTCACTTCTCTGTACGCTTTCCTTGAGAATTTGCGGAAAATGACCGTAAAAAGAATAACGAACGGTACAAAACAAAGCACCATAAGCGTCAGCTCGACATTAATGCAAAGCATGGCAACGAAAATGCCGATAACGACGAATGCGTTCTTAATAAGGTTTACTAATGTATTGGTAAACATCATCGATATCGCATTGGTGTCGTTCGTTACTCTCGTCACGAGCTTGCCCACGGGAATATGATGCAACTGTTCGTGCGAAAGGGATTCAATGTGAGTGAACACTTTCTCGCGGAGCGCGGAAAGGATCTTTTGACCTATCTTTTGCAGTATCATTGCTTGGAAGTAGGTACAAACGATCGAAACAAGCAAAATTCCAATATATGCGACAACGAGCATAAACAAATCTTGCAGTTCAAAATCCGACGCTACCAAGCCGGTGATCGTGCCCGTAATGATCGGTGATACGATGTCGTATGCGATCGTCAAAGCCATAATGAACAATACTATGATGAAAGAGCCTATATGGGGCTTGGCGTATACCAGCAATCTGCGGACGATCTCACCGTCCTTAATGGTTCTGTCATAGCCGACGGTTTCTTTCTTGTTCTTCATCATTGCGTACGCAATGATGAAAACGACGGATACCAAAGAAATAAAACCACCAACGGCAAGGAGAGGATAATATTCGTACATCAATTCTCTCCTCCTTCATCTTCCAGTCTTTGGAGCTTGACCATCTTGGCGTACTCCTGACAGGTATTGCAAAGCTCCTCGTGAGTTCCGACAGCCGTAACCTCTCCGTCCTCTACGAGAATAATTTTATCCATGTTTTCAACCGTCGATATTCGATGCGCGATAAGTATTGTGGTCTTGCCGACTCTTTCGCGCTTTAAGTTGTTTAGAATAACCCTTTCTGTTTTTGTATCGACAGCTGAAACGGAATCATCAAGAATAAGTATCGGCGCATCCTTGAGCAGCGCGCGTGCAATGGAGATCCTCTGCTTCTGTCCGCCGGAAACAGTCACACCACGCTCACCGAGCATTGTATCATAGCCGTCCGCAAACTCGGATATATTGCCGTGAACATCCGCAAGAGCCGCCACGCGGCGGATATCGTCCATATTCTCCTCATCGGTATAGAACGAGATATTACTCTTTATGGTATCGCTGAACAGGAAATTATCCTGAGGAACGTAAGCAGTCGCGCCTCTGACCTGCTTTATCGGCATGGTATTTACGTCCTTGCCGTCAATAAACAGCATGCCGTCCTCAATATTGAAGGTGCGCAGAATCAGGTCAACTATGGTTGTTTTTCCCGATCCGGTCTTACCGACAATACCGACATTTTCGCCGGCGTTTATCTTAAACGAAACATTCCTCAGCGCGTCTCTTTCGCCGTCCGGAAATCTGAACGTGAGATTTCTGAACTCAATATTACCCTTAATAGGATCGGCTTCAACGACATCGGGAGCATCCTTGACATCAATGGGGGCATCGAGAAGCTCGCTGATTCGCTTAAGCGAAGCTCTTCCTCTTGAGGTCATGTCTATCAGCTCGGAGACAGCCATAACGGGCCAGATTACAGACGAGAAATAACCTATAAATTCAACAAGCTGACCGGCATCAAAGCGGGCAATATAAACAAGATAACCGCCATAACCTAAGATAACACAAATAACCGATTCAACGAAAAGCGTTACGAAAATCCTGAGCAGAACGCTCGCCTTGGTATATTCAATATTGGCTTCTTCGTTTTCGACATTCAGCTTTTTGAATGCGAGAAGCTCCTTGGCTTCCTTGACGTAGGCCTTGATTACAGCAATGCCGGAAAAGCTCTCCTGCGAAAAATCCGAAAGATTAGAGTAAGCCTCCTGTCGCTTGTCCCATTTTTTCATAAGCGATTTTCCGATAATGGCCGAAACTATCAGAAGGCAAACGAGCGGCAAGCAGGAAAGCAGAGTGAGCATGGAATTCAGATTCCACATCTTTACGATTGCAAGAACACCGAGGAGCAATGCGTCAAAGAACATCATAATTCCCCATCCGAAGCATTCCTGCACCGTATCAATATCATTGGTGTAAAGTGACATAAGATTGCCAACCTTATTGACCTGATAATACTGATGCGACAAATCCTTTGATCTGTCAAACATTCTGTTGCGCAGATCGGTCTCAAGCTTGATCGCCGCACCGAAGAAGCAAACTCTCCAAAGGAATCTGCCTATGAGCATGACTACGATTATTATCATCATTGGTAAGCATATCTTATCCAGCAGAATGTTCATGTCAAAAGCAACGAGCTGACCGTCTACTTTGACCATTCCGGTGGTGAAGCCGTTTACTATCATTTGATACAGCTCGGGAATTTCAAGCTGAACATAATCAACACCTATAAGCGCAATTAAGCCGAGCAAAAGCATCCACCCGTAACGCCAATAATATCTGTTAATGTGTTTACCGAAAATCATTTAAGTCTCCTATACAAACAAAATCTGCAGATTATCAATATTATACTACAAGAAAGCGCCAAAGTCAACCGAATTCGGAAATAATAAAGACTTTATATCAATTAAAGATAAAAGAATTAAAGATAAAAGCCGCAAGGATATTCTTACGGCATGACGGCGGTGAAGAATGTCCTTTTGGCAGAGAGAAAGGGATTCGTTCTCGATTTTCGGTTCGGTCAGGCTGCATTCTGACACCCCACCGGGATGTCATTCATTCCTCCCCGCTCGAATTCTTTCAAATGGAATCGCAAAAAGGACGCCTTTCGGCGTCCTGCATTGGCGGAGAGGAAGGGATTCGAACCCTTGTGCGCTTTCGCGCAAACTGATTTCGAGTCAGCCCCGTTATGACCACTTCGATACCTCTCCGTATTGAATTAAGCAACATAATGCAGGAAATGCTGAGGGCGCAATTCCCTTTGATGCTAAATCTTCAATTATTATATCATATTTTAAACACAAATGCAAGTGTTTTTCACAAAAATTTTTCTGTATACTCAAAAATTCTCTCCGATATTCGTTTCTAATACCGCTTTTTACGAGAGTGACGTTGAAACGAACATCGGAGATATTATTCTTATTGTTGTCAATCAAAAGAGCTTTGCCAAACCGCCCTCGGATGTCTCGCGATAGCTCGATTGCAGATCTTTGCCCGTATCATACATGGTCTTAACGACCATATCAAACGAAATTTTTCTCGTTCCCGTAAGGAAATTAGCCAAAGAAAGTGCGTTTAATGCTCTCATGGCGGCAACGGCGTTTCGCTCTATGCAGGGAATCTGCACAAGACCGCAGATAGGGTCGCAAGTAAGGCCGAGCATGTGCTCCATCGACATTTCGGCTGCATATTCTATCTGATCGATTCCCATTTCAAACAGCTCGCACAGCGCGGCGGCCGCCATTGAGCAGGCAGTTCCTATCTCTGCCTGACAACCGCACTCCGCACCGGAAATCGAAGCGTTTTGCTTAACTATATTTCCGATAAGTCCGCCGACAGCAAGCGCATCAATGATTTTTTCGTTCGTAAAGCCCCTGGTATCCTGCATGTATTTCAAAACAGCCGGAACGACGGCGCACGCGCCGCAAGTGGGAGCCGTTACGATTCGTCCGCAGGATGCATTCTGCTCTGCTGCTGCAAATGCATATGCACAAACGATGCGGTTTTGCCTTGTTTCCGGGCTTTCGTCAATATGGCGGCGGCCGTAAAGGAGCTGTGCAACACGTTCGACGTTAAGTCCGCCGGGGAGGATTCCGCTTGTGGTCAGTCCGGCTTGAATTTCATCGCACATGACCTGCCAAACAGTGGCGAGATAGCTGCGGATATCTTCGTCCTCACGTTCATAAACATAATCAGAGAGTCGAATATTCTTAGACAGACAGTAATCTTCAATTTCCTTAAAAGTCTTCTCCGAGTATATCTCGGGGGCTTCAATGCTCTGCTCTCCCTCAACGCGAATGTCGCCTCCGCCGATAGACATTATACGCCTGCACGCGACTTCCTCTCCGTCTTTATATGCGATGAGATCCATGGTATTCTCGTGCGGAATATCTTTGTTTTCGGTATCGAAAACTACCTCAATATTGCGGTCGCCGAAGACGTTCTTAATGGAAACGTCCGTAAGGTGTCCCCTTCCGGTCAGAGCCAGTGAACCGTAAAGAATTGCCTTGTAGCTGTCGGCATCGGGAGCAACTTGGAGAAAATACTTTGAAGCATATTCCGGACCCATCGTATGAGAGCTTGACGGGCCGTTTCCGATCTTATAAAGATGACGTAATGATTTCATTTGTACCCCCATCAGTTAAGGAATCCTTTGAGGATTCTTTCTTCCGCTTGCTTTTCGTCAAGGCCGAGAGTCATTAGCTTGAGTAACTGCTCGCCTGCAATTTTACCGATAGCGGCCTCATGTACCAGCACGGAGTCCGGATGCTCGGCGACGATTGCCGGTATGGAGCTGATCTTTGCATGGCCCATGATAATGGAATCGCACTCGACATGACCAAATCCGGCAGCTTTGCCGGTCATTTTGGGATAAAAAATTTGCTCGGATTCATCGGTAGCTACGCTTCTCGAAAGGACTCTTCCGTTTGCGCCTTCGGCTTCAAGCACGATCTCCATCTCCGAAATTGCCTTTTGCTTTCCGTGTGTCATGAGCTTTTCGTTAACGACTACCTCGGCGCCTTTTCCAACGTAGACATCGGTAACACGCTTGGTAGAATCAACACCCTTAATTTGCGTTGTTTCGAGCGTTACCGTAGAGCCTTCGCCAACAAAGACCTTGGTTGCGGGATTGAGAATGCGTGCTCCGCTTCCCTCCCCCTCGCCGTAATGCTTCTCAACATAGCGTAGCTTGGAATTTTTGCCTACGTAGAAGGTGTGAATACCGTCGTGTTGGCTTGTCTCACAGCCCGAATTATGGATTCCGCAACCGGCTACTATGAGGACGTCGCAATCATCACCGATATAGAAATCATTATATACCATGTCGGTAAGGCCCGACTGCGTAACAATAACGGGAATATGGACCGACTCATTCTTAGTTCCGTTCTTGATTCTGATATCAATTCCCGGTTTATCTGTCTTGGATTCTATAACGATATTCTCGGTTGAAGCACGGCTGTCCGACTGTCCGTTTTTTCTTATATTATACGCTCCATGCGGAGTTTTCTCAAGATCCGCTATTTGTCTGAGCAAATTCAGCTCTGTTTGACTCAGTGCCATTTTACTGACCTTTCTTTACATGGTATGTCATGCACTTGCAACCGGGTGTTGCTCCTGCAAGAATCGAGGGAAAGACCTCATCTTTTCTTCCGATCTTTTCAACTTGTCCGTTTGAAAGAACCACGATCTCGTCAGCAAGCCCGATAATACGCTCTTGATGCGATATTATTATCATGGTGGCTTTCGAGTTTTTGTGAAGGTCGCCGAACGTTTCCGTAAGTTTGGCAAATGACCAAAGGTCAATGCCTGCTTCGGGCTCGTCAAAAATCATAAGCGATGAGTTCCTTGCGAGTATGGTTGCTATCTCGATTCGCTTCACTTCACCGCCGGAAAGCGAGGTGTCAACCTCTCTGTCAATATAATCGGCAGCGCAAAGACCAACCTTATTGAGATACATACAGCATTCGGATGTGGAAAGCGAGTCTTTGCCCGAAGCAAGCTCAAGCAAATCTCGCACGCGCATACCCTTGAAACGCGGCGGTTGCTGGAAGCCGTAGCTGATGCCGAGGCGTGCGCGCTCGGTGATGCTCATACCGGTAATATCCGTGCCGTTGTATATAATTTTTCCCGAGGTTGGCTTCGCCAGCCCCATTATTGCTTTTGCAAGCGTTGTTTTTCCTCCGCCGTTTGGCCCGGTAAGGACGACGAATCTGGAATCATCTATTACCAGATCGATATTTTTAAGTATTTCCTTTGATTCTTCGCCATTTTCCGCTGTGAGCGAAAGATTTTTGATTTCTAACATTTCGTCCTCTGTTTCATATATATAATCAGATATATAATTTCAATGTTTCTTCCACCCAATACAAAAACGTGGCCTCGGGCAGGAGACGTTCGTATGCTTTCATTCGTAAATACAACTCACAACCGTCCGATGGGTCGTGCCATATATCGGTAAACACCGTGTCATAGCGTTCATTTTGCATATACTTTTCGGCATATTCAAACGCATCCGATACGACGATCCTTATCTTTTCGGGATTTGGGAATTGAGGAAGTATGAAGTCCTTGAAAAGCTTGGTAACGTCCGTACTCCGCTCGACTACCGTCACCGATTCAACTTCTTCCTTGAGAGCCGCCATATATGCAAAATAACCTAAACCGAGGCCGTATGTCAGCACCTTGCCTTTTGAAAGCGCAAGCGCCGGCTTGGTTGTATTAGTTTCGTTCGGCATCAAGGTCATCCACTCCCTGCCGTTTTCAAGAACCGCCGGGTAAGGATAATTTTTATCGAAAAAGCCGACACAGGGCAAAATTCTGCCGTCATCAAACACCTTTGGGTCATCATAAACAAAAGCCTCGTAGGCTTTGCATTCTTTTGTTTCAAACGTCCATTTACCGTTAACACCGGAAGGAAATTTTATATTTCGGTAGTATGGGTCTGCTTCATAAGACGCGATATCAAGCTTTTTGAAGCTGGGCAGAAAATGCGATCTGAAAAATTTCTTGTCATCTTGATTCTCATATATGTCAAGGCCACAGGCAGTTGCGGCAATGTTTGCAAAGGCAAATTCCTCGCCGAAAGGATCTCCGCATGTGATTTGGTCAATCATTGACTTATCAACATAATCGGGCGCAAGATTCAGATATATACTGAGCATTTTAAACAGCCTTTGATTGGCGCGTTCGTTATAAGTTTCGTTCCTGCTTAGAATTGACATGGTTTATGATTTTTTCTTCAGCTTGGCAAATGGCTTGGCTACAGTGAGCAATAAAGAGTAAATTACAAGTCCGCTGACGAGACCGCAAGCAATTCCTGCAGCCACCTCGCATGTTAAAAGGCATGATTCCCAGGCAAGCGCGTATTCGTGACCGAGCAGATAACTGAAAGTATTGTACAGATACCTTCCGGGAACGAGAATAATCTGTGCCGGAATGAGAAATATCGTTGTCGGTGCCTTAAAGAGCTTTGCAGAAAAGGCACATCCGATGTATATCACCGTCGCGCCGAACAGATTTGACGTAAACTCAAGCATTCCCGATTCAAGGGAGAGCAGGTAAACGCCCGTACCGATAACTCCTACCACCAATGAAGGAAGAAGCGAACGCAGGGATGCTCTTGCCATAAGCGAGTAGCCGGCTATGCAGAGAGCAGCGGCAAACAGCATAAAGATATTATGTCCCATTCACAACTCCTTAAAATATCCAAAGTGCGGCGGCGTAGCCCAGCGCAATGAATACTGCAAGAACCAAGCATTGCAAAGCCTTCATCATTCCGGAAATCAAATTGCCGTTAAACATATCGTATACTGCCGTTCCGAATGCCAGACCCGGAATGAGCATCATTATCGTACCGATTATAACACTGTCGAGATTTTGCGCAAAACCGATATTGACGGAAATAACCGAAAGCGCTCCGGCGACGAACGATCTGATAATCACTTGAAGATTTCCTTTAGTTAACGGAAGATCAATAAGTGAAATCAACGCAACTACGAGTGCGATTATTGACGCCGCAATACCGTCGCGCCAATTTCCTCCGAAAAACAGCGTAAAGCCAAATACGACAAGAACCTGGCCGATTATCTGGATAGTCTCAGGATACGGCTTGCTCCGCTTGTACTTTTCTATTTTTTCGCGAGCTTGTGCAATCGTAATATGATCCCGGCATATTTCTCTGGAAATGTTATTAAGTCTCTCAACACGATGGAGATTCATTGCAGACGTTTTGACATGGCGCATCTGCTCCGAAAAGCTGCCATCCTGCATTCTGACCGATGCGACGATCAACGTTGTGATTGAAAACGATTCGACATGTGCGGCGCCATATGCAAAACAGATGCGCTCTATCGTGTCCTCAACACGGGAAACCTCCGCGCCGTTTTTCAGCAGATGCTCGCCTATATCAAGCGCGGTACACAAAACAATATCCGCATAGCTTTCCGCTTTTGTCTCGTCAAAGCTGAATTTTGATGTAATCTTCTCCAAGGTAACTCTCCTTATACGGCATCACTGCTATATAAATATATCGGCAAGGGTAGCCACAATTTCACAAACACGGGGAGCTTTTCTCGCGCAGGACAAACCGTCGCAAACAGCAGATTCATTGCGTCTAAGTGCGACAGCGCAATATCCGGTTCTTCTTCGCTGTAATCGACGGAAATATTGCCGTCCAAGACCGATATTTTTATCCTCTCGCGTCCTCCGCGTCCATCAACGTCAATGGTGAAATCACCGTCCGGCATATACGCATAAGTCGCCTTAAGCTTCAGAAAAGCATCAATGACCGCGCGGTAATTGAGAACGGAAAACGACTTGCAGGGTCCGATACTGTAATACTCGCAAATCCTATACAGAGAGTCAATGTAGTTTGGGAGAAATATCGGCAACTTGATGCTGAGTGAGTTGCCGCCGATGTGATCGTAGAGTGCGCAGACGAAATCGGCAATCTTCGATTCGTCTGTGAGAAGCATCTCGTTTACCTCACGGCCTTTTGCAACAGCATAGCCGAGGAATTCACCGTTTTCAAATCCCACGTATATCTTTTGTTCCCACGAGCACAAAATCTCAAACAGCTTTTCGCGTTCTCTTAAAGCATGAAATATATGAGCGCGCGAAAGCTCATATATGCTATCGAGAGTGGAGACGTCATTCGCACCGACAAGTACGAATTTTATACTATGAGCGCGAGATTTACCAAAGGTATGGCGCATATTATCGTCGTTAAACGACATACTCACGCACTCTCCGAGCTTATCATAAGAAAAGTAATTGTATCTTTGCCGTCTTCCGCCAAGCACGGAAAGAACGACACCGTCTGCAACCATGTCATCCAAAGCCATATTCATAAGCTTCTTCATGTAGCCGCTACCCCGCGTATACGGATGAACGGCAACATTTCCGATGCCTCTGGTCTTAAGGCGAGTGCCGCAGACCGAAATATCGTGATCGAAGGCACCGATTGCCGCCTTGAGTTTACCGTTTTCAAGGGCAACGTACGAGCTTGCGGCAGGCTCGTATTCATACTTATAGAGCTTTGGAAGGAGCTTCTTAAAATCATCTGCGGTTCCGTTGAATCCGAAAACATAATTTATAAAGTCTATATAATCGTCGAACATTTCGGCATTTCCTCGACCGAAGTATATGTTCTTGTCAGACATCGGCAATTCTCCTTTCGCGTTTTGGCAAAAAATTATTGAATACTGCACCCCATTGGTGAGGTATGTGAAACGGTAACAAAGCAATCGGGAAACTCACTTGCGACGGTATCGGCAAGGACAACAGCGTGCTCGTGACTGTCCGCGATTGCAAACACAGCCGCTCCGCTACCCGAAAGCAACGCGCCGTGCGAGCGGTCATTGAGAAAGTCAATAAGTTGCTTTGATTCGGGGCAAAGGGACGCAAGCGTCTCTTCAAAACGGTTAAACATGGTAAAGCGTTCATTAATCCGGTCAATGACCGTTCGCGAGGAAACGGGAACATGTCCCGAAAAATCATTATGGACGGAATCAAGATACGAGTACGCAACGGGGGTTGATATGCCACGGGGCGGCTTGACGATCACGATCGGCAATTCGGGCGTGGGCAAGGTTTCAAGCCAATCCGTTCCCGTTCCGCCCATGTGCTGCGTTCCGCCGAAAACGCAGAAAGGGATGTCCGCACCCTTGGTGGCGGCAATGGAGAGCAGCTCGTCATCGGTCAGTAGTTTTCCGCAGAGATGATTCATGCCCAGGAGAACGGCCGCGCCATCGGCACTTCCTCCGCCCATTCCTGCCTCGGACGGGATATTCTTTTCAATATGAATTGAAACGCCGCAATCGGCTTGCGTTCTATCAAGAAATGCTCTGGCGGTCTTGTAAGCAATATTTCGCTCATCCGTCGGAACATGCGCAGAGTTGCAAGTAAGCACGATGCCATTCGATGCCGGAAGCAAATCAAGCATTACACGATCGGCGAGTGCCGTTGACTGCATTACGGTATCCACGGTATGATATCCGCTTGCCAGCTTACCCGTTATTTCAAGGAACAGATTTACCTTTGCATTAGCCGTTATTTCGATCATCGTTATTTGCCTCCACAGTTATATAAATGATACCACAATCTGATGAACAATTCAAGTGTTTTTTAAATATTTATATATTTTTAATTATTATTATAGGATTTGTTGTCTTTTCGCATATACGCTTGACAAATTCATCTGTTTGAGTTATAATTATTACACACAATTATTAATATAAGTACGGAGGCAAACCATGTCAGAAACAATGAATGAGAGCGTCCGTCGCGGAGGCATCTCCGTTGAGACGCAACACATTTTTCCTATTATCAAAAAGTGGCTGTATTCGGATAAGGACATCTTTCTTCGTGAAATAGTATCAAACGCATCCGATGCGGCCGTTAAGCTTAAACGGCTCAATTCTCTCGGCCAATTCACTCTGCCCGAGGGCGAAAGATTCAAGATCACAGTCGCGCTTGACCGCGACGAGCAAACCATTACCGTAACTGATAACGGAATCGGAATGACACTCGACGAGCTGCAGAAATACATTTGCTCGATAGCTCTTTCGGGCGCGCTTGACTTCATAGAAAAATATGAGGGGGGCGACAAATCCGGCGGAATCATCGGTCATTTCGGACTCGGATTTTACTCATCTTTTATGGTAAGTGATACCGTTGAAGTCGATACACTCTCCTACCTCGGTGGCGAAGCGGTTCATTTCACTTGTGAGGAAAGCGGTGAATATGAGATCACACCGTCCGATCGCACACAGCGCGGAACATCCGTCATCATGCATATTTCACAAGAGGAAAAAGAGTATCTTGAACCCGACAAACTCAGAGGAATTTTGAACAAATACTGCTCTTTTATGCCCATTGAAATCTACTTCGACGACGGCGAAGAGCACGAATGTCACCACGAGCATGAAGGCGAATGTGACGAATGCAAGCCCCATCCGATAAACGAAACCGAGCCGCTATGGTGCCGCTCCGCAAGCGAGATTACAACCGAAGAATACAACGAATTCTATCACAAGCTCTTTAATGATTTTGAGGATCCGCTTTTCAGCATCCACATAAATGCCGATTATCCGCTCAATTTCAAAGGAATTCTCTATTTCCCGAAAATCAAGAATGAAGCGCAGTCGCTCGAAGGTGAGGTCAAGCTGTACTACAACCAGGTGTTTGTAGCGGATAACATAAAAGAGGTCCTACCCGATTATCTTTTGATGCTCAGAGGTGCGCTTGACTGTCCCGAGCTTCCTCTGAACGTTTCAAGGAGCTATCTTCAGGATAACGCCTATGTTCGCAAGATCGGACAGCATATTGTCAAAAAGGTTGCAGACAAGCTGAACGCTCTTCTTAATACCGACCGCGAGACCTATGAGAAGATATACGACGATATCCGCGTATTCATTGAGTATGCCTGCTTGCGCGAAAGGAAGTTTTACGATAGAGTAAAGGACAGTCTTTTGCTTCGCCTTGTCGGTGAAGACGGTAAGCCCGGTCGCGCTGTCACTATCGACGAATATCTTGAATCGGCGAAAGAAAAGCACGAGGGCAAGATATTCTATACAAACGACATTTCTCAACAATCGCAGAATATCAATCTGCTGAAGAATGAGGGTGTCGATATAGCAATATTTGACCTCATTGTTGACTCGCAGTACCTTGCATCTCTTGAACATTACCGCTCGGACATTAAGTTTATTCGCGTTGATGCAGACGTTTCCGATATTATCAAATCAGAGCTTGGCGAGGACAGCAAGGAGCTACCCGAAGCTTTGGTTGAGCTTTTCCGCAAGATTTCGGGCAACGACAAGATGAAGGTGGAGGCGCAGTCTCTTAAAAATGGGGACGTTCCGGCAATTCTTTCGGTAAGCGAGGAATCGCGGCGAATGGCAGATATGATGCGCCTGTATGCTCTCGGCGATAATATCGAAAACACTTTTCCGCTTGAATACTCGCTCACTCTGAACGCTTCTTCTCCTCTCTATTTGAGGCTGTGCGACATGTCGGCCGCTAAAGACGATAATCTGGAGATTTTTGCTTCCTATATTTATAAGTTGGCTCTGCTTGCTCAAAAGAAGCTAAGCGCTGACGAGCTGACCTCGTTCCTCTCCGACAGCTATAAATTACTCGGATTGATCTAAGAAAGGACTATTCATAATGAAGGAATTCACTTATACGACAAAGGGTACGTGTTCACGTGCCATTGAGGTTGAGGTGGATGACAACTCCGTCATCACCTCGGTAAGATTCATAGGCGGTTGTAGCGGAAATACCCAAGGTGTTGCAGCTCTTGTCAAAGGAATGACCGTCGAGGAGGCCATCGCAAGGCTTGAGGGAATCAAGTGCGGACTCAGACCCACATCCTGCCCCGACCAGCTTGCAAAGGCACTTAAGCAGAACGCACTCTAATCAAAAAAGCCGGAAAGCATGATGCTTTTCGGCTTTATTTGTTTCTGTCCGAATAATAAACAATTTCTTCGGGAAGCACAAGTCCGAGCTTCTCTCTTGCAATTCGGATTATCAGGTTCTTGTCGTTCTTCGGCGTTTCTATAAGGTATTCAAGCTCGCCCACCCTGTCCTCGGCATCCTTGATCTGCGCTTCAACTCGCTCGGTCTCTCTCAGTATCTCACTATACTGCATCAAGGAGTTTGCGGACAAAATCAAAAGAATGATGATTACGAAGATCAAGGCTATCTTAACGAACGTACCGGCCTTAGATACCGGATTGTCATTCAAGAACTCTTTCTTTTTAACGTTTAACAGTTCACTCATTTTATCAATTCCTTATAAAAATTATCAGTAAATCCGTATTTTGCATATTCATCGGCGGATTTTATGCAGTGCTCGGTGTAGCTTTTGATTCGCCTTTGCCTGTACAGTTTTAACAGCATGCCATACAGTCGCTGTACAACACGCTTAAATTTTCCGATCAACCAAGCCAATGGAAACGATACGATATCCCAAGTAAATTTAACAACGTATATGACCGCAATGATAATCGCTTCCGATACGAACGCGAGCAAAACTTTGCCGATGCAAAAGCCGAGTACAAGCGTGGCGACGGTAAGCAGTCTGAAATTACCGCTGTTCAAAATGAACGTTGCGGACAGCAAGAGAAAGACAGCCAATACGCAAATATTCAAGTCGTTAACAAAAGATACTGCTTTGTTTGGGGTAGAATGCTTAAGTCTCTGAAAAAAAGGCTTGAATTTATCAAATCGCGGCGACCTCGCGGCAATAGCTACCCAACCGATATTCTTTCCGAACAGATATACAAAAAACAAGAATATTCCGCATATAAATGCCGCAATATGTAAGTATATCTGACCGAAAACGGTATGAATAACGACATTCATTCTCCGCTCCAAAAGCGTTTTTTCTTTTTTACCCGTTCGGTTATGTAATTGATACCCGAAATCTCACCGCTGATCGAAGAATAGCCGCGTTCAAGGTCCAAGGCGTCAATGTTGAGTGACGTTCCGTCAATTTCGATTTCACCACACGTGGTCAAAAGGTCAACGGATGCGTCGTCGAAGCTCACGACCTGAGTCACACCTGTTATTTTCAGTTCTTTTCGCGCATTCAGCGAAATCGAATGCTCCGGACATTCCTTTTTATATTCACCGTTCATTATAACACCTCTCTTTGACACTATTCTATGCCGAAGAGGTATTATATATGTCAGTCAACGACCTCGTAAAGCTCACAGGCGGCGTCTTTGCCGACCGTTTCCTTAATTTCCTTAACTCTGACAGTCAGGGAACGTTGACCGAAGCGAACGGTTATAAGGTCGCCGACCTTAACGTCATACGAGGCCTTTGCGGGCTTGCCGTTCACGGCAACGAGATCGCCGTCACAGGCATCGTTTGCAACCGTGCGGCGCTTAATTATTCGTGAAACCTTTAAGTACTTATCTAATCTCATTTCTCTGCCTATTATTATACTACATTATTTATAGATTGTCAAGCAATAAATCATTTATGCTTAATGCGGTCCCAAACCGCGTCAAGCTCTTCCATGGAGAGCGTTGTTATGTCCTTGCCTTCCTTGAGAACTTCTTCTTCGAGAGCCGAAAAACGCTTGATGAATTTATTCGTGGCGCGTGTAAGAGACTCCTCAGCGTCAAGGTCAAGCTTTCTCGCCAAGCTGACGGCTGTAAACAGAACGTCACCGAACTCTTCGTCTATGGCGGCACTATCGCGCTCATGAACTGCAGTTTTAAGCTCACCGAGTTCTTCATCGAGCTTATTCATTACGGAGTGAGCATCGGGAAAATCAAAAAACGGCGCTCTTTTGCCAACCTTTTGCGCTCTCATGAGAGCCGGAAGCGCCGGAGGAACGGATTCAAGCTTTGAAGTTACGGTGTCTCTGTGCTTCTCTTCGGTTTTTATCTTTTCCCAGTTGCTCAGAACCGCGTCGGACGTATTGGCGACCACATTTCCGAAAACATGGGGGTGGCGATGAACGAGTTTTGCGCAAATATCATGAATGATATCATTCATATCGGAGCGACCTTCTTCGCGCTCCAGCTCTGCATGAAATACTATCTGCCAAAGCAGGTCACCAAGTTCCTCTCGCATCAGCTTTGCATCTTCCTTGTCAATCGCCTCAATCACTTCATAGGTCTCTTCAATTATGTCTTTTCTGATTGACTTGTGGGTCTGCTCCCTATCCCAAGGGCAACCGCCATCCGCTCTCAAAAGTCGCGCCAACAGGCAAAGATCGTCAAAGTTGTAGCTTTCTTTTTTGGTTGAAAGGTATTCAAATTCGTTAATCTGTGACATTTTAATCCCTTTATTCTTTAATTAATTTTAGTCTTCCAAGTGTCTTTGCGACTTTTTCGCCTGCCGGAAGGCGAGCAAAATCCGAGTATCTTACCACACCGAACAGCAAAGCAAGTATTGCATAGAGTATAACGCCCAAAACTATTACCGATATAATTCTGAAAGATGCTCTTATTGAGGTCCGACCCAACGCTACATATATACGTCCCGACAGTCCGATGCTTACAAAAGCCGCCACCAAAGGCCTCAAAATGTCGGAATACCTTATGCGATGCGGCGTATATACGACGACGAACACCATGTTAATCAAAAGAATTGTAAAAGTACACGCAACTGTACTGATCGGAGCGCCGTAAATTCCAACATTACTTCCCACCAGGAGATATTCCGTAATTATCTTTACTACAGCACCTGCCGCCATTGAAACGATGGGCATGGCCGGCTTCAAATAGGCCTGTAACACAGCATTAAAGACGGTTGTAATGCATGAAAACACGATTGCCGGCGCAAGTACGGACAAAAGCGGTGCAGCAAACGAACATGCCTCCGCCTCCGACGGATAGATCATTGATAAGATGGGAAGTGCAAACAGGGCAATTCCCGCGGCGGCGGGCAAAGAGAAGCCAGCGCATAGCCTGACGGACGATGAAAACACATCATCGGCCGCCTTATTCTCTTTTCGTGTTATTGCAGACGTGAGCGAGGGAACGAGCGGCACGGCAACGGCTGTGATCAAGGCAGGCGGTAGATTAAACAGCGGTATGGCAAGATTCGTGTAACTGCTGTACAGCGTGACCGCCGCATCCTTTGAGTAACCTCCATATACCAATCTGTTCGTTATCAGCGCGGTATCGGCTAAGCTCGTCAGGCTCGTTATGCAAGACGCCAGCGTTATCGGCAATGCTATTACGCATAGCTCACGCAAAATCGTACCGCTTGATTGAGTGCAGTCTGTCTCCGCGCTAACATTAATGCGATTTTTTCCTTTGAATATAATTCGCCTTATCGTCAAATAGAGCATCGATATAAATACGCCGACGGATAGGCCGAAAACCGCCGCAGCAGCCGTGTATTCGTCATTCAGCTCCAAATTGACTGCAATAACGGCAAAACCTACGCCGAGGACAAGCTTGCCTGCCGATTCGATAATCTGTGAAACGGCTGTCGGAAGCATAAATTCATGACCTTGGAAATATCCGCGAGCCGCGCCCGATATGCAGATAAAGAGCAAGGTTGGAGCTATTGCTCTTACGGCAGGAGCGGCACCGTCAATGCCTATGATGGACGAATATAGCTCCGCGCCGAAAATCATGGCCATAGTTCCGGCTATTCCGAGGAGCAGAAAGACCGAGAGCGAAATATTATATATTTTTTTTACGTTTGCGGCATTTCCGACGGTGTGATTTCTCGATATCATGATTGACATGGCAACGGGAAGTCCGGCTACCGATATGGAATTCAAAAGCATATAAATGTTGTACGCAGAAGAAAAGTATGCCATACCGTCAATTCCGACGATGTTGATTATCGGAATCTTGAAAAAAAGCCCGATCACCTTGCATATCAAGGTTGAGAAAGATAAAATCAGTACTCCGCCGAAAAAGCCTTCAAACTTTCTGCTTTTTTGTTTTCTGCTTGTCTTTTTCGTAGTCTGCACGCGTGCCTCCGAAATCAGTTGTACTGAAAATTACTATAATTATATTCCAACGACCTTCGGCATATTACGCATCAAACAAATTCGTGGAACAGCGAATCGGGCGACAAATACTCTTTACTGATGGGTGAAAAATCCGCTACGCTCTCAAGTATTTCCTGCGCCGTATAGTATTTGAGCTTGTCTTTGGAACTAAAGGCAGTATTTCGTCAAGATAGGGCTTGAGCATTCCGATTTCATAGCAGACGGTTGAACTGATACTGAGCTTTGCTTTGTAGCAATACGGGAAAATATTGATATCTTCGTTTTCGCGCACGGTTCTCCACAAGTTCAAGGTAAAGTCCGGGGGTGCTTCTCTACGGTAAAAATCGCGGACGATTCGCCTGAGGAGTCGTAAATTGGCAGGCGTAAACAGCAAGCTGCCGCTTTGAATGCTTCGGGACGTATTGATGTAGACAATCGTTGTTGGATAGGAATTCAGGAGCTTATATACATTCGGATAAAAAACTTGAATGCCCTCAATAATAAAAATATCTCTGTCGTCAACGGGAATAAATCTCGGTTCTACGCGTGTACCCGTTTTGAAGTCGTATGTTGGGACTTCCACTACGTTCTCGTCGTCATCGAAAATCACTCTGATGGTAAGTGCAAGCTCCTCTGTGTCAATCGTATCCGGGGAATCAAAATCAATTTTTCCGGCTTTTGAACGTCCCTTCAGAACAGCTCTGTCAAAATAAAAATCATCGATGGAAAGAATGTGTACTCTCTTCCCTTGGGCTTCAAGTATGGATGTCAGCTTCTTTGCCGTCGTCGTCTTACCGGCACAGCTGGGGCCGCAAAGAGCAATGGCCTTAACCTGCTGACCGTGAAATCTGCCGTGGGTGACGAGCAAATCCTTTGAAATACGAGCAAGCTCAGCGTCAAATGCTGCATCTCCGTCTTTTACGCTCTTCTCAGCCTGAGCTTCAGTTAAAAATCGTGGTACATTTATCATCGCAAGCATCTCCGTTATTATTAGATCAATCTAATGGATTTTCTCTGAAAAACGTATCGATGCCGTCTATAATGGCAGACGAACCGTTTTTCTGTAAATACTCATACGGATATTTGGGGTTGAATATTCGTTTGATAACCGGCTTCTTCTCTCCCGGCTTTCCGAGATTGACAAGCTTTGTCACGGCTCCGGCGCCGGCTGAAAGAATCGAATGTACCTCTTCCATCATATAGATATTATACTTACCCTCGTAGCCCGGCAACGAAAAACCGACGTTCTCAAAATTTCCGACCGTGTTTTTTTGACGATACATATAATACGGAATATAACCATGCTCGCCGGACTTTATCTGCGCATAATCCACGCACTTGCCGGCATCTCCTCCACGCAAGGAGTAAACGTTACTTTGTCTCCATGCGGCGGAGCGCTTAACGCAGAAGGTGTGAACCGTAATATTTTCCGGTTCAAGAGCCATAATACCGTCCATGGATGCGGAAAACCGCGAAAAAGTATCACCGGGGAGTCCGGCTATAAGATCGGTATTGATAGCCTCGATTCCGACCTCTCTTGCCGTGCCGTACGCTCTGTAAAAGTCTTCAACCGTGTGAGAACGCCCTATTCCCTCAAGCACCTCGGCACAAAGTGTTTGAGGATTTACGCTGATACGTCCAACTCCGTATTCCTTTATTACCTGAAGCTTTTCTTTGGTTATGGTATCGGGTCTGCCGGATTCACACGTAAACTCCTCAATGCTGCGTCCTGCAAGTCCTTCGCAGAGAGCGTTAAGCAGCATTCTGAGCTGGTCAGGCTCAAGTATCGACGGAGTTCCTCCGCCGATATATACTGTTTTAACGTTAAGGCCGTTTCTGTCAATCGCCGCAAACAGCTCCTTGATGTCAAGAATCAGCCTGTCAATGTATTCGGGAATCAAGGACAACAGCTTTCCCGACGTATAGCAGACGAACGAGCAATATTGGCACCTCGTGGGACAGAACGGAATCGACAGATATATACTGCAATCCGACGAAGAAGGTGTGCCGATTATCTTCTGCTCATGCAGAGCAACCTCTGTGGCCAGATTTGCTTTCTTTGCATACAACAGATAGTCTGTCATCAGTTGGCGCTTGACGCGCGTCTTACTCATTCCGGTTGCAAGCAACTCCGTTGCGACCTTAGTGGGTCTTACGCCCGTCAGAACACCCCAGGTTGGCCTGTACTCAAGAAGCTTACCGAGTGCGCCGGCTACCGAGGCGCCGACAGATATCTTTTTGCAACGCTCATCCGTAAGATCCGGCCTTTCCAAGGTTTCTCTGGAACATTCGGCGGTATTATTGCCCAGCTTTACAAAGGTGTACGCCGAATAACCGCCTTCAATTTTCGTAAGCCTAACGCTAAGCTCCGGGATATCGTCTGCAGGCTCCTCGTCATCGGGAAACGTCGAACCCGGAAAAAAGATCATGCAAAGAGTCTGTACATAGTATCTGTTGATATCACCGTCAATATGCAGTATCATTTTGCACCTCCCATTCTCGGAGCGCGCAGGGCGGCACTGTCCAAGATCATGGTAACGGGACCGTCGTTTAGAATATCAACCTTCATATCCGCGCCGAAAATTCCGGTTGCAACATGGGGAACGCTTGCCTTGAGGCATTCAACAAAATAATCGTACATTTCGGAAGCAACATCCGGCCTCTCTGCCCTCATAAAGTCCGGGCGGTTGCCGCGCCTGCAGTTGCCGAGGAGCGTAAAATTGGATATTGCAAGAATCTCACCGCCAATGTCCGTGAGCGAAAGATTCATTTTACCGTCTTCGTCACAGAATATACGGAGTGAGGGGAGCTTTTTGATAATTGCGTCGGCATCGGCTTTCGTGTCTCCTTCAGCCACACCGAGGAGAACGAGAAGTCCCCTTCCGCACTCGCCTACCGTATTATCGTCGACGGTAACACTTGCATGTGTTACTCTTTGAATTACTGCGATCATTTATGAAAAACCTCTTGTTACGTTTTTAATGTCCTTGAGAGATGAGAGGCGTGATACTATCGAATTGTAATGATCGATATTCTTACATCCGACCTTGATGTCGATAATGATCGTATTATCGGCGCGTGCCTGAGAGTTGATCTGCAAAATCGAAACGCGCATATCCGCAAGCGCACTTGTGATGTTTGCAATCAGCGATATCGTGTTGTCCGCCATAATGCGAACCAATGCCTCGTACACGCCGACGGCAGAATCGCTCTCCGTTCCGCGTTCCCATTCAACAGGTACCCAACGGTCGGCATGCTCCAGGTCTCTCATTCCCTGCTTGACGTTCGGGCAATCACGCTTATGGACTGAAATACCGTAGCCTTTTGTTATAAATCCTATGATATCGTCACCCGGGAGCGGATTACAGCACTTCGCAAACTTAACCGAGCATCCGATCTCGCCGTCAACGATTACGCCGCTGTTGCTCTTGAAGTTCTTTGGCTTCTTGGCAACCTGAACCTGAGATACATCGGTTACAGCCGGGGTCGGCTCTTCGGGCTTGACGACTCTGTCAAACTCGTCGCGAAGCTTGAGCACGATCTTGGATATCGCCAAACCGCCGTATCCGATGGTGTTGAACAAATCCTCAACGTTCATAAAGCCTGTTCTTGAACCAACGGCGGAGCAAACCTCAATAAACTGAGCCTCGGTATAGCTCCTGCCAAAGCGCTTAAACTCCGCTTCAAGTGCCGATCTGCCGACGACAATGTTATCGGCTCGCTTTTCTTTCTTGAACCACGAGCGAATCTTCGTCCTTGCTTCGCTTGTATGAACTATCTTAAGCCAATCGCGGCTCGGTCCCTTTGATGCGGAGGAGGTGATAATCTCAACGATCTCGCCGTTCTTCGGCACTTTATCAATCGGAACTATCATTCCGTTTATCTTGGCGCCGACCATCTTATTGCCGACGGCGGAATGAATCGCATAGGCAAAGTCAATAACCGTCGAACCGTAAGGAAGCGCAATTACATCGCCTTTGGGAGTAAAGACGTACGTCTCGTCATGGAATACATCCGTCTTGAGCGCCTGCATGAATTCATCGGGGTCGCGAGCCTCATCCTCCGTCTCAATGAGCCTTGCAATCCACTCAAGCTTCTGATCAAGGTCGGTTCCGGACTTTTCCCCGCTCTTGTATTTCCAATGCGCGGCAACACCGTATTCGGCTATCTGATGCATTTCCCTCGTTCTTATCTGGACCTCAAAAGGAATGCCGTCACGTCCGATAACGGTGGTGTGAAGCGAACGGTACATATTGGGCTTCGGAGTTGAAATATAGTCCTTAAATCTGCCGGGCATTGAATTGAACTTTTCATGAATAATTCCGAGGACGGTATAGCATTCAAGCTCGGTGTTTACGATTATTCTGAGAGCGTAAAAGTCGTATATCTCATCGAAGCTCTTGTTCTGATTGAACATCTTGCGGTATATGGAGTAT
>JBJDZD010000160.1:0-4399 GCA_051867815.1 Eubacteriales bacterium
AGCCGTACTGCGCTTTGAGCGAATTGATCATTGCGGTCATTTCATCCGCCTGAACCCTGCGCATCTCCTGCTTTTCGGTCTCATTTCCGTAGTCCCAGTGCGTGGAGATAAAGGCGAATTTGGTGCCGTCGGTCTTATTCTCGAATACTGCCCAGGACATATTGCGGCATGTGGCACTCGCATGCTTTGAATAGGTCTTGCAGCCCTGAGCGAGAATATTATACTTGCTCGCATCATAAACGATGGCGGAATACGACACGCCGCCGTCGTCGCGCTTAGTTCCCGTCAGCTTATAGTTGCCGAGGTATTCGGGGAGGTACTTGACCCACTTCTCGCAAACTTCCTGAACGCCAACCACATCGGGCTTGTAAACATCGAGGAAGCCGCCGAAAAGCTCGGCCCTGCTTGCGGTATCGGGATAATTTCCCTGAATCCAAGCCTCTTTGAGAATGTTATAAGTAACTATTCTGATATCGCTGCCTTCCGTAATGGGCATATCGGTCTCGTCAAGGCTGTTTCCGCTGCAAAGCTCACCCGACGTCAGCGCGACATTGCCGCCGCCCGAGAGCTTATCGGCATAGAGCTTGCGGATCGCCGCGTCACCGGACGCAAGACCCGTACAATCAATAATCAGCTTACCGGACTGCAAAGACACCTTGTAATGCAGATGCTCAATGCTCTGCGAGCCGCTGCTTTGCGCGCGGTTGGTCTTGCCGACGAGTATTTCAAGGGGCTTCTCCGCCTCCTTGTCGCTTGTGTAGGGGAGGTATACTCCCGTTGCGGCGGCAATAACATCGGCAACCGCAACCGCAGTCTTCTCGCCCGTTGGCGTGCCGGCACCGTACACGATGGTGTAGTCCTTGATGTCGTTGCCGTCAAGGGTCAGCTCCTCAACCGCATATTTGCCGCGAACGATATAGTCGTCAAAGGCAATGGTATAGTCGCCTGCTTCGTCCTTGACTATCGCGGGAATCATGTTGTTGCGAAAATACGTTATAGCCTTCTTAAGGGTCGACGACGTATAGGCGGCAATAATTATCTTATGTCCGCGGATAACGATGGCGTAATCGTAGTACTTCAAGCCGGAGAGCACTTCAGCCGTCTCGTCGTAATTCGTTTTGCCGATGATAAGCTCGTACGCCTCGGGGTCGCGCTTCGTATTCCAGCTTATGAAGTCGGTATTGTGTTTGAAATCAAAGCCCGTCGTCTCTTTGAGGTCGTCTGCGATGCTCTTTGCGAGGCTGTAATATTGATCATCCTCGTTGCCGGGATCGGGACGAACGATGGTAAACAGGGCACGCTCGCCTTCGGTAATCTTAAGAGAGGATACGGGCGATTCGGTTGTCTCCTCCGCGGGAGTGCTTGTGGTGTCGTCACCGCCTGTTTCGGGCTTGCACGCGACAAGCGAGGGGATGAGCATGAACAGCGCCAGAACGAGCGCCGTGATCGACTTAAAATTACGCATGTTATTCATCCTTTCAAATGGAATTATTAATTAAATATCTACGTCTTTCATATATTCGCCGGCGTGCTCGGCTATGAACGCCTTTCTGCCGGCAAGGTTGTTGCCGAGGAGAACGTCAAATATCTCTTCGGTTGCCGCCGCATCGGATGGCTTCACGGCAATCAGGCGGCGTGTAGCCGGCTTCATAGTGGTGCGCGACATCATCTGCGCCTCGTTCTCGCCCAGACCCTTGGAGCGCTGGAGCGTGTACTTCTTGTCCCTTATCTTGGCAAGGATTGCCGCCTTTTCCTTTTCATCGTATGCGAAATAGGTATCGTCCTTCGTGGTGATCTCATAAAGGGGCGTTTCGGCGATAAAAATCTTTCCCTCCTCGATAAGGGTGGGCAACAGACGGTAGAACATGGTCAAAAGCAGGGTTCTTATCTGAAAGCCGTCCTCGTCCGCATCGGTACAGATGATTATCTTCGACCAGCGCAGGGCGGAAAGATCAAATTCGCTCATATCGCTGTGCTTTTTTGCCTTGGCATCAAGCTCAACGCCGCAACCGATAACGCGCAAAAGGTCAACTATGATCTCACTTGCGAATATCTGCTTATAGTCGCTCTTCATACAGTTGAGCGTTTTTCCGCGAACGGGAATGATAGCCTGAAACTCCGCGTCGCGCGCAAGCTTACAGGAAGTCAACGCCGAATCACCCTCAACTATGAAAAGTTCGCGCTGTTCGGGGTCTTTGGAGCGGCATCCGACGAATTTTTCAACGCGGTAGGAAACGTCCATAGCCGCGGTCAGCTTCTTTTTGATGTCTATACGGCTCTTCTCCGCACTTTCACGGCTTCTCTTATTCAAGAGCACCTGCGCGGCGATCTTCTCCGCCTCTGCCGGCTTCTCAACGAAGTAGGTGGCGAGGTTTTCCTTGAGAACATCCGTCATGGACTCCTGAATAAAGGAGTTCGTTATCGCCTTTTTGGTTTGATTTTCGTAGGAAGCGACGGTTGAGTGGCTGGAAATGACGAGCACCAGGCTGTCCGCAATATCATTAAAGGTGACCTTTGATTCGGTCTTATTGTACTTGCCCGTGTCCTTCAGATACTTGTCGATCGCGCTGACGAACGCCGCTCTGACCGCCTTTTCGGGGGAACCGCCGTGTTCAAGATAGCTTGAATTGTGATAGTATTCCTGGATTCCAACCGCCTGCGTAAAGCAGAACACGTAGTCCGCCTCAAGGGGGTACTCCTGGCGGTCGCCGCGGTCGCGTCCGCGCGTGTTGGACTTCCAGGACACAGGCTCGGTTATTGATTTACCCTCGGAAAGCTCGTCAAGATACTCGCGCAGGCCGTCCTCGGCGGAGTAAAAATACTCAAAGGTCTCAAACTTGCCATGCTCATCCTCAATTTCAAGGACGAACTTAACGCCGTAGTTTATCGCCGCCTGACGGTGGAGGACTTCCTTAAAATAGTCCGTGGGTATGGATATGTCGGTAAACACCTCAAGGTCGGGGCGCCAATGGATAACGGTACCGGTACGGCGGTCGGAGGGCGACAGCTCGTATCTTTCAAGCTCGGTCACCGGCTCGCCCTTTTCAAATCGGATGGAGCTGACGTACTTGCCGTCGAAGGAATCGACACTCATAAATGAGGACGCGTACTGCGTTGCGCATGCGCCGAGACCGTTCGTTCCGAGGGAGGATTTATAGACTGCTTCGTCGGTATTGTTGTCCATTTTACCGCCGGCAAAAAGCTCACAGAAAACGAGTTCCCAATTGTATCTTCCCTCTTTTTCGTTGAAGCCGAGGGGAACTCCGCGGCCAAAGTCCTCGACCTTCATGGAGTGATCGTAATACGCACAAACCCGGATCTCGCAGCCGTAGCCTGCGTTTGCCTCGTCAATCGCGTTTGCGAGAATCTCAAAGAAGCAATGCTTACAGCCCTCGATATTATCCGAGCCGAAAATAACGCTCGGGCGTTTTCTTACTCTGTCCGCTCCCTTAAGCAGGGTGATACTGTCGTTATTATAGGAGGATGGGTCGTCGCTCGCCGGCACCTTGCGCGCAGGCGCGCTCGCTGCCTTCTTTGCGGTATTCTCGGAGACCGTTTTCTTTGTTTGTGTTTTCTTTTCAGCCATACTATAATCCTTTTGAATTACACACTTTTTCTATTATACTATTATTATACAACATTTTTGCAGATTTTGCAATACCCCATTTACATTTTTATATTAGATTTGAATAAAACAAAATTTATTTGAAATTAATATAACTTAGACTATTATTCAACGAAAATATTATATTTTTATCTTATATTTTTCGGAGCGTTGGAAAGGTAAATTAAAATGTCGCAATTTGTCGCAAGATTTTTCCCGAATTAACAATAATATTCTTGACTTTTTACCTTCTTAATGATAAAATATTAGCAATAAACATTCACGGAGGTACAAATTATGGAAACAATCACAGTAGTAAAGATTCGTCTTGTTACGATCGCAGATCTCTACAATTTCGTTGCTATTGCAAGCCGTTACGACTTTGATATTGAACTCAAGTCCGGCCGTTACACCGTTGACGGTAAGTCGATCATGGGTATGTTCTGCCTCGACCTCAGAGAAGAGTTGGAGCTTACAGCTCACTCCGCAAGCAGCGATCCCTTTTTCACCGAGATCGCGCCTTACATTGCAAAGTAAGACAAATGGCGAAAAAAATAAAGCCGCAACCTCCGCGGGAGGCTGCGGCTTTATTCATTTCATAAATTCAATCGCGATTGCGATATCAGTTTTCTTTTCTCTTTGCAACTATTGCAACACCGAGTACGGATACTATTGCGATCGCCACGAATATGAACGCGCTGTCGCCGGTATCTCCGGACTCTGCCGGTTCGGTGGTCTGAACGGGAGCTTCCGTCGTCTGCTCGGGGGGAGCTTCCGTCGTCTGCTCGGCAGCTG
>JBJDZD010000161.1:0-23216 GCA_051867815.1 Eubacteriales bacterium
AGTACGACAAAAGGTTCAGAACTTAAGTCCTGAACCCTTTGTCAGCGGTCTGACACACGACAGCCCGAAAGGCTTTCGTGTGTTTTATTTACGGACTTCATTTGCACGAATCGCTTTTCATAAGATCTGCGATGGTAACTCCGTCCAGATACGAGTTTATCAGCTCGTCGAGCCTCTGCCACATGGGGAGAGTTCTGCATTCGGAAGTGCGGTGGCATTTCTCTGCGTTGCATTCGAGGCAGGATACGGGAGCCAGGTCGCCCTCCGTAAGCCGCAGGATCTCACCAACCGTGTATTCCTCCGGCGTCCTTGTCAGCTTATATCCGCCGCCTTTCCCGTGAACGCCGTCAATTAAATGATTTTTTGCTAAAACGGGCAATATCTTTTCCAGATACTTGAGCGATATTTCCTGCCTTTCGGCAACCTCCTTCATGGGGACGCAGGAGCCATCGGCATGCTCGGCAAGGTCGATCAATACGCGGAGCGCGTATCTTCCTCTTGTTGATATCATCATGATAAAGCCCTCTCTTGATGTGTTTTACGTTATTCCGAGAACAGCGGAGTGGAAAAGTATCGGTCACCGGTGTCGGGCAAAAGAACAACTATGGTTTTGCCGCTGTTTTCAGGCCGTTCTGCTAACTTGATGGCGGCAAAGGCGGCGGCACCGGAGGAGATTCCGACGAGAACGCCCTCTTTTCGGCTGATCATTCTTGCGGTTGCAAACGCATCCTCGTTTGAGACCCGAACGATCTCGTCGTAGATGCTCGTGTTGAGAACGTCCGGCACGAAGCCTGCTCCGATTCCCTGAATTTTGTGCGGACCGGCAACGCCGGTGGAGAGAACGGCGGATGTTTCAGGCTCCACGGCGACGACCTTGACATTGGCATTTTGAGATTTCAAATACTCGCCGGTACCCGTTATCGTGCCGCCGGTACCGACCCCGGCGACGAAGATATCCACTTTTCCGTCCGTATCGTTATAGATCTCGGGGCCTGTGGTTTCTCTGTGTGTTTTGGGGTTAGCCGGATTGGTAAATTGACCGGGAATGAAGCTGTCCCGAATCTCGGCGGCCAATTCCTCCGCCTTGGCTATTGCACCCTTCATGCCCTTGGCACCGTCGGTAAGCACCAGTTCCGCACCGTATGCCTTCATCAGATTTCTGCGCTCCACCGACATGGTTTCGGGCATTACGAGAATGATGCGGTATCCCCTTGCGGTGGCTACGGAAGCAAGACCAATGCCAGTATTGCCGGAGGTCGGTTCGATTATGACCGAGCCGGGCTTCAGCTTTCCGGATGCTTCTGCATCGTCGAGCATGCCCTTCGCGATCCTGTCCTTAACCGAACCCGTCGGGTTAAAGTATTCAAGCTTTGCCAAAAGCCTTGCTTTCAGTTCAAAGGCGCTTTCAATATGCGTAAGCTCCAGAAGCGGAGTTGTGCCGATAAGGGCATCGGCTGACGTATAAATTCTTGCCATGGTTACACCTCCTTGGCGGCATCAAAGCCCAGTTGCAGGTCGTCGAGAATATCGTCGATATGCTCGGTGCCTATGGAAAGGCGAATGGTATTGGGATGGATATCTTGGTCGATCAGCTCCTCCGGGGAGAGCTGGCTGTGAGTGGTGGTTGCCGGGTGTATTACAAGGCTCTTGGCATCGGCTACGTTGGCAAGCAATGAGAATATCTTCAAGCTGTCAATGAACTTGTGCGCCTCCTTCTGACCGCCCTTGATACGGAAGGTGAAGATCGAGCCACCGCCGTTCGGGAAGTATTTTTGATACAGAGCGTGGTCGGGGTGGTCGGGCAGTGAGGGATGATTTACCTTTTGTACCTGTGGATGGTTCGACAAAAACTCAACTACCTTTTTTGCGTTCTCAACGTGTCTTTCCAAACGCAACGAAAGCGTTTCAATGCCCTGCAAAAGCAGGAATGCGGCAAAGGGAGAGATGGAGGCACCGGTGTCACGAAGCAGGATGGCGCGAACGTAGGTCACGAAGGCGGCGGCACCGGCGGCGTTTACAAATGATACGCCGTGATAGCTGGGGTTGGGAGCGGCAATGGCGGGATAGTTTCCGGATGCCGCCCAGTCGAACCTGCCGGAGTCCACGATGATGCCACCGAGCGTCGTGCCGTGACCGCCCAAAAACTTGGTAGCGGAATGAACCACGATATCCGCACCGTGCTCGATGGGACGAATCAGATAGGGCGTGCCGAAGGTGTTATCCACGACCAATGGCAGACCGTGCCTGTGTGCAAGCTCAGCCAAGGCATCAATATCGGGAATGTCGCTGTTGGGATTGCCGAGCGTTTCGATGTAAATGGCTCTTGTATTATCCTGAATTGCCGCCTCGACCTCTGCAAGATCGTGGATGTTTACGAACGTCCCCGTGATTCCGAAATTCGGCAGGGTGTGAGCCAGCAGATTGTAACTGCCGCCGTAGATGGTCTTTTGCGCTACGATATGACCGCCGTTCTGTGCAAGCGCCTCAATGGTATACGTGATGGCCGCCGCACCCGATGCCAAAGCCAATGCCGCCACACCGCCTTCAAGTGCGGCAACGCGCTTTTCCAGTACCTCTTGCGTGGAATTGGTAAGCCGACCGTAAATGTTTCCGGCATCGGTCAGCCCAAAGCGAGCCGCCGCGTGCGCGCAGTCGTGAAATACATAGGAGGTTGTGGCGTAAATCGGTACTGCGCGGGAATCCGTAGCAGGGTCGGCAGTTTCCTGGCCTACGTGGAGCTGTAAGGTTTCAAATTTATAGTCAGACATGTGTTTGTTTCCTTTCGTTTTGAAATATATTAGATTATAAAATGTGAATTCGTGAGATCAACGCCCCGGCGTTCCGAAAGGTCACATTCGACCAAAACGAAAGTTTGCTCTGACAAGCTTTTCAAAATAGTTTTCCATATTATCGCTCGCCTTTCTTCTACCGACTGATTCGGTCGGTAGAAGAATTATACCACTATTTACCTACCTTGTCAAGGGGTAATGGAAGATTTCTTGAAAAAAATATAAAAATCATCCCCGAAAATAGAATTCCGGGGATGATTTTGTGTATTATACGGCCGTGAAAGCACGCACGGTCTTAAACGCCGCGCTCGGCCTTCCACTCTTCGGCCTTGGCAGCGGACATTCTCTTAATGTTTTCTTCCGTGTAAGGGGACTCTGCACCGCCGTTTACATAGAGGAAGAGCTTTCCGTCCTCGGTCTTGTAGAGGGTCTCTTCAAATCCGGCGGGGTCGCCCGGCTTGCCGCTCGTGTACTTGGCAACAAGCTCTGCGGTCTCGGTGTCGTATTCAACCTTGCAAAGAATCTTCTTCATGGTGGTACTCCTTTCTCTGAAACTTCCTTGGTAGAACCATTATACCATAAAAGCACGAAAGATGCAAGAGAAAAATCAAATTTCACAAATCTTTCCTTTCAGAAACTATTCGGTCCGATTCCCGTACGGCTGACTCAAGAGTATGAATCCGACCGTATTGATGCCGACGCCGGCGAACGCGTGCGCCCTCTGTTCGTGGCATATATCCGCCTGATCGATGTAAATGATAATCTAACGGTGAAGGGAAGTCTTTTCTCCAAACAAATTGAATTTTAAAAATATTATGAATTATAAGTAACTTTATTTTTAATGTTTTTGTCAACCTATTGAAGATACCGGTAAAGTATGATATTATTTGCATAACAATTTTTATATCTTTTTTAAGAGACTGCCGTTTCTGAAAGTAGTGCTTTTTCGTCCTGTATGGGTAAAGATCTATGCACTTATCAGATGATTGTTTTTCTGCAAAGGAGAATTATGAAAGTAAACGATCAATTCATTTTGCGTACCATCGCAGGTGATCATCTCTTGATTCCTGTTGGCGAGGCTGCCATTTCCGTCAAGGGGATGATTGCCTTATCCGAAAGTGGCGCACTGATTTATGAGAAGCTCAAAGGTGGCTGTACGAAGGAAGATCTGATCGCCGCGTTAACGTCAGAATATGAGGTCTCTGAAGAAGAAGCACTCCGTGATACGGATGCTTTCCTGAATCAGATGAGAGAATTGAATATGCTCGTGGAGGATTGACCGTGGGCAAGCATGAAAAGAGGAAAGTAAAAAAAGCAAATAAAGCCCGGGCAGACCGTAGAAGCGCAGTCATTGCGTTCGTGCTTTTGCTTGTGGTAGTTCTGGTTGCATTTGCACTGTTTGTTATGCCGCAAGTTTTATACATGCTTGGAAACGGGGCCGGGAATACAGAAAGTTCCTCATCTGCTCAAACGAGTCAAACAAGAACCGAATCCATTGACGCTATTGCGTTTCCTTTATTGATTGAGTATGGAAAACTGGAAATCGAAAGTGTCATCCGGTATGACGGATTAAACCCGGATTGCGGCAATCGGGAAGGTACCGATATTGCAACGCTCACAGTACGAAACGTCTCGGATACATACCTTGAGAGAGCCGAGATAACGATGACTTCCGGCAACGGTTATATCCTTACATTTGTGATTACCGATCTTCCTGCCGGCGAAGCTGTACTTGCTTTTTCTCGGGAAAACGTCTCAGTTAAGTCAGACACGGTTTACGTCGATGTGATATGTGAGGCCGTTTTCAGTACCGATGCATCCATGAGCGAGGAACTGATCTCCGTTTCAGTTGAAGGAACCGCGATTACATTGCAAAACAAAACAAACGAGAGCTTGTCCAACGTTGTTGTATACTGCCATGCCACACTGGGTGACCGGTATTTTGGCGGCATTACATATTCCTATACTATACAAACATTACCCGCCAACGGAACTGCACAAGCAGAGGCTGTGGATTGTATCCTGGGTCTTGCGGAAGTGGTCCGTATAACGGTTAGCGAACCTTAAAGGAGGACGATAAACATGAAAAAATACGTTAAGCCCGAGCTGTTCTACGAAAGCTTTGAGCTGTCTCAGCAGATCGCAGCCTGCGATTACGATTCCAACAATACTTTTGACAATGTTGAGTCGTGCAGCTTCACCGGTTATAACAATGATTTTCATATGGAGATGAACATTTTCCGATCTGATTGTGAAGTCGTTGCCGAATCGTACTGCTATCATAATTCAATTTCCGGCTATTACGGAATTTTCAACTCCTGATGACTCGTCAATATTGTCTGAGTGTCGCCGGGATAACAATTTGTCTTGAATCCGACCGTGCGCTTGTACAAAACGAGGAGTTCCTTCCTTTTCTGATAAGTACAGAAAACACGACGGATATCCACTCGACAATCAGAATGACGGTGAATGCTTTGAAGGCTCCGGAAAAACCGCTCTACTCGGATATGTTTTGCGCTGTTGCCGGGAACGAAGCCGGGCATCTGCAGAAGTTTTTCTTCGGAAACCGCAATGAGCGCGACGCTTGTGTCGTTTCGACCTACTATCCGGACGGCAAGCATATCCTGATTGAATATCCTTCGGCGTATTCTGATAGGGACTTGCATCTGAGAAGCTGTTTTTATTGGCTTGGCTTTGAATCATACTTGCTACGGAAGAACAAGCTGTGTTTGCACGCTTCTTTGGTGGATACTTCTCTTGGCGGGATTCTCTTTTCGGGTATTTCCGGCATTGGAAAATCTACGCAGGCGGAGCTTTGGTGCAGATATCGCGGCGCCAGACAGATCAACGGAGACAGGCCCATCCTTTCTAAAGAAAGTGACGGTTGGATAGCATGGGGATCCCCATATGCCGGGTCTTCACGTTGCTATGTGAATGAAAGCTGTGCCGTTTGTGCAATCGTGCTTTTGAAGCAGTCATCTGAGTGCGGTTTGCGTAGGCTGTGCCCGGCAGAAGCCTTCCGCGGCGTATGGGCAGGATTGACCGTACGCAGTTGGGATCCGTCTTTTGTGGATGTTGCAAGCATTCTGACCATGGATCTGGTTACTGCCGTTCCGGTATACGAGTACTGTTGCACGCCGGATCAACAGGCTGTAGACTTTCTGGAAGCAGAGTTGCGAAAGGGGTGCCTATGAATACCCGAGCAAACAGAACACGCAGAGGATTATCGGACTATCTGGCTCAAAAAGCCCTTAGCCTGAACCTTCCGTTAAGCGGCACCTTTGAGCTTAGCCCGGTCTGTAATTTCTCCTGCAAGATGTGTTACGTGCGCAAAACGCAAAAAGAAGTACGGGAAAGTCCGCGCGGCATTCTCACATTGGCAGACTGGCGCAGAATTGCTCAGGATGCAAAAAAGGCAGGTACGCTTTATCTTTTGCTGACCGGCGGCGAGCCGCTTCTGTGGCCGGACTTTTGGACTTTGTACGAAGAACTCATCGACATGGGCTTCCTGGTGTCCGTCAACACCAATGCCTCATTGATCGATGCCGAGGCCATCGAACGATTCAAAAAAAGGCCGCCGCAAAAAATCAACGTCACGCTGTACGGTGTCAATGATGACACGTACATGCGCTTGTGCAGTGCGAAGCAGGTTTTTTCACAGGTGGACCGAGCCATTCGAAGCTTGATTGAAAATCGGATAACGGTAAAGATCAACTGCTCCCTGACCCCGGAAAATGCCTGCGATCTTGACTCGATCGTTGACTATGCGAAGGAGCGCGGCTCCGGATTGACGGTAGCAACTTATATGTTTCCGCCGATACGCCGGGATTCGACCTGCTTTGGCAAGAATGAGCGGTTTACTCCGGAAGAAAGCGCCCGCTACTTGCTCCGATATTTTGAACGTGACCGTGATCCGGAATCGTATCGTAATTACCTTCAAAGTATCGTTGACGGGTGCATAGAGCCACCGGGGCTGGACGAAGGCTGTATCGATCCCGTGGACGGAAAGATTCGTTGCAGAGCCGGACGGTCTTCCTGGTGGATAACTTGGGACGGTTGGATGCTCCCCTGCGGCATGATGCAGGAGCCGAAAGCGGATCTGAAAGAACAATCCTTCGATTCCTCATGGCAGAGTGTTGTGGAAATGGCCGCGGATATGCAGCTCAGCGGTGTTTGCAACAACTGCCCAAATAGTAATATATGCCATTCCTGTGCCGCGATCTCTTATGCGGAAACGGGAAAGACGTCGGGTATCCCGATTTATATGTGCAGAGTATCCCGGGAGATGCGAAGGCTCGCCCGTGAGAAGTTGCATATTTAATATTAATAAATATTGATAAATAATTCATTGAATGAATACCGAGGAGGTAACGAATATGAAAAAACTCAATCGGTTCCTGTCTGTGGTGCTGGTGCTGTGCATGCTGCTCAGCCTTGTGCCTTTCGGCGTCTTCGCTTCCCACATGGACACCAGACCCGCGGACGGTACTACCACTAATGAACCCTTCCCCAAGGGCACCGGCGGCAGCAACAGCTTCCGTATCCCTGCCATGGTGACGCTGAACGACGGCACCATAGTGGCCGCGGCGGATGCCCGCTGGAACACCACCTATGACGGCGGCGGCCTGGATACCATCGTTTCCTATTCCAAGGATAACGGCGCGACCTGGAACTATACTTTCGCCAACTATCTGGGCGACAACGGCAATACATACAATGGCAGCAGTTCCACTGCCTTTATTGACCCTGCCCTGGCAACCGACGGCGAGACCGTCTATATGCTCTGCGACCTGTACCCCTACGGCATCGCGCTGAACGGCAGCGGCAATACCGCGCCTTCCACCGCCGTGGGCTTTAACAGCGACGGCACTCTGAAGCTGGCCAAAAAGAACAGTTCTTCCTATAGTTACTACCTCAAAGATGGGAAGATCTACGATTCCAGCAACGGCAGTGTAGATTCCACCTACACCGTGGATGCTTACTTCAACATCACGGGTACGGATGGAACCAGTTCCAACCTGTTCTTCTCCGATTCTCCCTATCAGGTCGTCCGCACGGGCTATCTTTACCTGACCAAGTCTACCGACGGCGGTAAGACCTGGTCCGCGCCCACCCTGATCCCCGGTGTGAAGAACTCCTCCGAGCAGGTCTGCCTGGTTGGACCCGGCCGTGGTCTGGTGGCTGATGGCAAGATCATCTTCCCGGTTTATACCTATAGTGGAACCACCGAAGGTCAGCAGATGGGCTTCATTTATTCCTCCGATAACGGAGCTACTTGGACCCGTACTTCCACCTTCACCGGTGCCACTTGGAGTTCCGAAGCTGCCGTGGTGGAACTGAACGACGGCACTCTGCGCTTCTTCTACCGCAACGGCACTTCCAAGCTGTACTATGCGGACTATACCTGGGGAACCGGCTGGGGCGCCGCCGTGAACACCGGTATTGCCACCAACTCCAACACCCAGATTTCCGCCATCAGCTACTCAAGGACTGTGGACGGCAAGCAGGTCATTCTGGTTTCCTGCCCTGCCGGCAGCGGAAGCAGCGGCTCTGCCGATTCCAGCGCCAGCGCTCGCCTGAACGGCAAGATCTTTGTGGGTCTGGTCAACAGCGACAACACCATGTCTTGGCAGACGGGCAGCACCGTCAGTGTGGAGTCCAAGAACAGCACCAACAGCTTTATGTACTCCTGCCTGACCGAGCTGAGCGACGGCTCCGTTGCCATCCTCTATGAGGACAACGAGAGCGGCTGGGGCACCGGCTATTATTACCAGATGTCCTTTGCCACCTATGATGATACGGTTTTTGAACTGACCTTCGATAAAAATGTCGTCAAGGACGAGGTGACCGGCGTAAGCGTCGATTTTGGAGGCGCTGACTATTCCATGACGGTTAATCCCGTCTCGCCGACCGTGCTGTCCGGCAGAGACTATGTGGCCTATGACATCTCGGTCAAAGGCTTCAGCGGCACCGCTACCGTAACGATTCCTTTGGGCGATAAGTTTGCCGATAATGCAGATCTGCACGCCCTGTATATCAAAGCAGACGGAAAAATTGCCTCGGTGATTGAGGGAACCTATGATTCCGGTGCGAAAACCTTCACTTTCCGGACCAATCACTTCTCCACCTACGCGGTTGTGAATGGCACCGATATCATCCTCAACGTCGGTGAATCCCATGGCCCGATCACAGACGATACCGGCTACTATGATACGTTTACGGCTGATCCGGAAGGCATTGTTAAGGTTGATTTGGGCGGTACGGCCGGTCAGGAGGACGGCGTTACTTACACAGAAGCGTCTGTCACCTGCAATACCCTGATTTCCAGCAACAGTAATAGCTGGACTGCCGTTTCCGGCTACTACTACACTCCTGACGGCACGAACTACTATCCTGTGTATGCAAAGAGAAGCCGGAGTTGGTTTACCTATACATACACTTGGGGCTATTCTACCACAAGCTCCACCTCCAATGTAACGCAAATCGGAACACAGTCGACCACCGATACCAGCTCCACCCCAAATATCACCGTTTACACCAAGACGGAGACACCTGCAGTAGACCCCTACACCACCATCACCTTCACAGCTTTGAAAGCCGGCACCACCTCCGTGACAGTGGGCGGCACCACCTATAACATCACCGTCAACAAAGCCCAAAAGACCGTGAATCTGGCTGTTGGCGGCACCGCGACCTACACCGACGCTGCCACCGGTACGCCTGTGGTCGCCAATTCCACAATTGCCACCGCGACCCTGACCGATGGCATGCTCACCATTACCGGTGTTGCCGAAGGCACCACCACCGTTACCACCGATAACGCCGTCTATACGGTTACTGTTTCAGCCGGCACGTCTATTTCCATTAAGGAAAACGAGACGACCACCATCTCCGTTGAACTGAGCGACGGCCAGTATGTCAAGTGGTCTTCCGCTGACAGCAATTATGCCGGCGTAGCAGGCAAGTATGATACGACTGCCGGCGCCTACACCAACGAGGCGATCCTTGCCGGTCAGAATGTGACCGAAAGCCCCGTGGTCGTCACCGCCACGATCTACAATGCGGACGGCACCGTGGCAGGCACGCAGAAGTGGCTGGTCACCGTCACCGAAGGCGACGCGGATAGCAATACTACTACCAGGTATATCTATATCAATGTTGATACAATTCAAAATTGTACTGTCTATTATTCCATCAACGGCGGTGAGTTGATTCCTGTCAACGGAACCGGTGTGCTGATGGATGGTACAACGACAGGCCACTGGCAAATTACATTCTTTGCTGCTCCGGATGAGGGTTACGCACTGACTTATATGGCATCAACGAACAGTGCTTCTCAGTACTATACTTTGTCCAACGGCAACCCCGACGGTACCGGCAGTGATGCATGGCCCTTTGTCGATGCCGGCGCGAGCACGATTCCCAGCAGCAGCTCTGACAGCGCGTGGAAAACGGTGAATGGCTCCCTGCATGGCTTCCGCTGGGCGCTGCTGGAGGGCAACATGACCATCGACCAGATGAAGGTCATGTTCAGCAATGCAATCGCGCTTGGCTGTGACGGTATTCTGGTATTTACGAAGAATAATGCCGGTACAACCACTGATAATTCTTCTAACAGCAATAATTTGCACACTAGCCTGAGCTTTGTCGCGCAGAGGTTGCCCACCGTTGAGAAGACCATCACGAGCATCACACGTGGCAGTGAGACTATTCCTTATACCGAGGGCATGAAGGTCAAGATAGGCGATACCATCACCTATACAATCACCGTTACCAGATACGCTACAAATGCTGACCATGGTACCATCACCTATACTAACGTGGTATTGAACGATGCGCTGACCGGCAATGCCGGCATCAGTACCCCGGATCTGGGAACTTCAACGACGTCCGATAAAACTTACACCTACACCACCACGTTGACGCTGACGAAGGAAAACTTCGGCTCGGTCGTTAAAAACGGCACGATTACCAACGAGGTTGAGTTTAGCTGTGACTATTCCGCCGAGTACACCGCGGGTTCTCTGGATACGAAAGCCAGCGCAGTAGCAGACGTTACCGTTGAGATTCCTTCCTTTGTGATTGACTTCGGTCTGCCGGTGGAGATCAATCTCTCGGGCAGTACAAGCGGAGTGGGTAGAATCACGGCATGTGAGAATGGCACTTACGGTACTGCTAAAGTAAACAACGACGGAACCGGCTTTATCTACACGCCGAACAAGATCCTTCATGGTGTTGACCACGTTACGTTTACCTATAAGGTGGACGGTGACAGCACGGAGTACAAATACACCGTCGCCATCTATCCCGCTACCACCGTTTATTATGAGGAAGGCTTCCTTACTGCTGATGGAAACTGGACTGCTGTTGGTACACCGTTGAATGATCATCAGTCTGCCGTAGAGCTTGGCAAAGCCGGCGACAATAACTACGGTTATGATTCGGTCTATGATTCCGTTTCTTCCAATGGTTCATACATTACCTCCAACAATGGCGGTCTTGCAACCTTCACCTTCACAGGTACCGGCTTCCAGCTGTATGCTAACAGCAATTCTGCAAGCGGATATGTCACCGTTTACAGCAAGGGTGGTGTATCCAAGCTGTATATGATCAATACTGCTCTGTCTGCCGGTGATACCGATGCAACCGATAAGCAGACCGGAGGCACGTACTACAGCCTGCCGATCATCTCCGAAACCGATCTGCCCTACGGTACTTACACCGTTCAGATCAAGCAGACCAATGGAGATGCGCCTATCTATATCGACGGTGTACGCATCATCAACACGCTGGAGGACAGCACTCCCTTTACCGCCGACGAGGAAGACAATCCCGATTTCCATGAACTGCGTGACTATGTTCTGAATGCTATCGGTGTTGAGGACCTCACCCAAAGCGACTATATCGACAGTAATGATCGCGTCGGTATGGTAGATGCAATCAAGGACATGGCAGGTCAGGTGTATAATGCACTCGGTGATGGTGTAAAGGCTATTCTTATCAATAAAGAAGGTTCTACCTTTACTACTGCTCAGGCGCAGGATCTCCTGGACAACGGCCCCAAGAACGAACTGTATCTCTATCCCGGACAGACATTGGCGTTCAGCGTAACCACCGACCGCGTTATGCAGCTTGGTCTGAAGTCACCCACCGGTTCTGCGAAGTTCACTCTGACAGTTGATGACACAACGCTTGACCTGAACAGCCTGTCCACTTCCGTGGATATGTTCTACAAGATCGCAGAAAAAGGCGGTACTGATCACACTGTAAGCATCACGGTCACCGAAGGCGTTCTGTCTGTTACCCTTCTGAAGATCTGTGACGACCCGAACTTCACCTTCAATGCCCTGACTCAGGAAGACCTGGAAAACACGCTGCTCGGCATCTACGGAGTGCAGGACGAGGACGTTTCCGACGAAGAGACAGTTGTTCCCTCCGAGCCTGAAACCAAGCCCGGCAAGCCCGGTAAACCCGGCAAGCCCGGTAAGCCCGGTAAGCCCGGTAAGCCCGAGCAGGATGTAAACACGGCAACTCTGAACATTGTTTATGTGAATATGTTCGGCAAAAAGGTTGGTACGGCAACGATTACCGAGACTTGGACCTCCAATGGCAACTGCCGTATTTCGGCATTTGAAATTGCGTCGGAAGCTCCCGAAGGACGCATTGCCCTTTGGCTGAAGACCGTAACGCTCAAGCCCGGTGAAACTGCGACCATCATTGTTCCTGTGTTTTGATAGATTATAAGTAATATTAAGTCTATACGCCGCGGAGGCTCCCGATTTATCGGGAGCCTCCGTAGGTTTTTATAAAAAGCATTACATCGAAGAGCCATCATGAGAAAAATGAGACCGACGGTGCCGTGCCGAATTGTGGGCTTTCGATTGCACCAACTCTACGTCCTTCGACACCGGAAAGTCCGATTTTGTTTAGTCAAGGTCGTCAAGAGTAGGCGTATTGGAGTTTGAATTTTCTTCAAACGCGGAACGCTTTGCAAGGCTCAACATATAGTCCTTCTTGCCTTCGACGTTAAGCTTTGCAAGTTCATCTTTCCGAACGAACAGGAAAACAGAGCCGTTGTGAGCGATCGTGCAAGTCCCCGAACTAACAAAGACGTCTTCCAAATCGTCAACGTAACTCTCGTGATACGCCTTGAGCAGTTCGTTTATTTCCTTTAATTTTTCACAGATACGGATTTGACAAGCAACATAGTCTTCATTCAATAGTTCCGTTTGTACTTCACCGTCGACAATATACTTTGCGATAAAATCTTCACCGTAAAACGCAACTCTTTCATCGTAATGGGGCTTTGACCATGTCACTCCATCGGGAGTTCCCGTTGTGTAAAGCAGCTCTACATACTTTAGCCATTCGCCTTCTTTATGAAAGTCAATCAGCTTATGGGCAAGGAGATCCAGCTCGTCACTCTCTGCGCGAAGCTGCACAAGGGTAGTGCCTTTATATTCGAATGCGTTAAGATCAGCAGAATCGTTCTTTTTTACAATCACCGCAATAAAGTCTGTATCGTCAGCGCGGTTCAGAACATCATACAGTGAGGATTTCATTGACCAACCATTCCACGTAACAAATACATTTTCAACGTCGGTAACTTCATTTGACTGACCGTTACCCGCCCAATGAATCTTGTCGATATCAGTGGGAAGCTCATAATCAATGGTATCCGAGGGTTCAACATAGTTAAAAAGCTCCATGATTGACGGAGCACCAAGGATACTCCCTGCAACCAAAACAAAGCAAGCCGCAATCGAAACCCATTTCACCCAATCATTCTTTTTCTTCTTTTGCACCTTCTCGGCAGGTGCAGCCTTTGCAATGAGTTCGGGATCAAGACCGCCGAGGCTCCTGTAAATATTCTTATTCGTCATACGTCAAAGCCCTCCTTATGTAAAAAATCTTTCAGCTTCTTTCTTGTGCGGAGCAAGAGGACGGTTATGGAGCTTTCTTTCATTCCGTACTCCTCCGCAATCTCGGCTATGGAGCTTGAGTACCAATACCGGCGCACAAAAATATTCTGCGTTTTGTCAGGCAAAGACCAAACGAACTTATTCAAAGCATCCCTCAGAGCAACGCTCTCGCCAATGTCCTCTCCGCTGTTGTTGTCGGGAATACATTCGGCAAGCTCGTCAAGAACAAGCGTTACTTGTCCTCCGCGCTTCTGTGTGTGATATTCCTCGTAACGGTTAAGCGAAAGCTGACGGCTTATCATCCCAACGTATGGCTTCAGCGGGTCGGGGCGATTGGGCGGAACGGTGTCCCATGTTTTGAGATAAGTATCGTTTACTATTTCTTTTGCATCTTCGTCATTTTCGAGAATGCGATATGCGATGTAATGGCAGTACCGTCCGTACTTCTTGTCGGTCTCGGTGATAGCAGACTCCGAGCGCTCAAAATATAGATCTACTATCTGCCTATCTTCCATAACTCACATTCCTTTCGTGTGTTCTTGAAGGTCCTTCACCCTAAATAACAGGAAAATCACCATACACACTACACTAAGATGAAAACTTTTTTATATTATAACATATTTTTGAGGAAAATGTGTGAACTGATATAAAAATTTGGGTGCCGCAAGAACGCCCGAAACCTAAAAGAACAAAAACAGCCCCTCTTGCCGAACTTAAGCGTTCAAACAAGAGAGGCTATCTTTTATTGAATTTATTGTGAAAATAATTTCATTGGTATCAAAACGGTATCAATAATCCGCTTTGATTGCCGAAAACCCTTGATATATAAGGCTCTTTCGACTCGCGTTCATTATTCCCATTCAATCGTCCCGGTAGGTTTCGGTGTAAGATCGTACAATACTCTGTTCACGCCTGCGACTTCGCTTGTGATCCTGGATGTTATCTTAGCGAGGATGTCGTAGGGGATGGGTTCTATGGTGGCGGTCATGGCGTCCTTGGTATTGACGGCGCGGATGATCGCGGGCCAGCCCTCAAAGCGGCTCTCGTCCTTTACGCCGACGCTCTTGATGTCAGGGATGATAACGAAATACTGCCAAACCTTGCCGGCAAGGCCGCAGTTGTCAAATTCCTCGCGGAGGATGGCGTCTGCTTCGCGGAGCGCGTGCAGGCGGTCGCGCGTGATCGCGCCGAGGCAACGAACGCCGAGACCGGGTCCGGGGAAGGGCTGACGGTAAACCATCTTATGGGGTAGGCCGAGCGCTTCGCCGACAACGCGCACCTCGTCCTTGAAGAGGAGCTTGAGCGGCTCAACGAGGTCGAATTTGAGGTCATCGGGCAGACCGCCGACGTTGTGGTGGGACTTGATCGCCTTTTTGCCCTCGGCTGCCTTGATGCTCTCAAGAATATCGGGGTAGATCGTACCCTGTGCGAGGAAGGAGATGCCGTCGAGTTTGCGAGCTTCTTCGGCGAAAACTTCAATAAATTCCTTACCGATGATCTTTCTCTTGCTTTCGGGATCACAAACACCGGCAAGAAGATCGAGAAAACGGTCGGTCGCGTCAATGTAAATAAGGTTTGCCTTAAGCTCCTTGCCGAAGACTTCGATAACGTTCTCGGATTCATTTTTTCGCATGAGACCGTGGTTGACGTGTACGCAAACGAGCTGCTTGCCAATCGCCTTGATAAGGAGCGCGGCAACGACGGAGCTGTCTACGCCTCCGGAAAGCGCGAGGAGAACCTTTTTGTCGCCAACCTGTGCGCGCACGGCGGCAACCTGCTCCTCAATGAATTTGTTTGCAAGTTCGATGCTGGTGATTCTTTCCATAGAATCGGGTCTGACGTTGGACATCCTGAACACCTCCAAGGGATTTATATAATATATTATAATACTTTTTATGTGATTTTTCAATATAAATCGGGCGAAAAATTACAAAATCGTCGAAAATCGGACGGTTATTCCTTTTTTGATGCCAGCTCGGCAAGCAGCTCGCAAAGAGCATCGTAGCCGATGCCTACGGCGGCGGCCTCCTGCGGCAAGAGTGAGGTGGGGGTCATGCCCGGAAGGGCATTGACCTCAAGGCAGTAAAACTCGCCGTCCTCACCGAGGATGAAGTCGGCTCTGCCGTACATTTCCATGCGGAGCGCGCCGAACGCCTTAAGCGCGGCATCGGAAAGGCGCGCGTTCTGCTCGTCGGTGATGTCGGCAGGGCAGATCTCTTCGGTCAGACCGCTTTGATATTTGTTTTTGTAGTCGTAGAAGCCGCATTTTGGGATGATCTCAACGGGGGGCAGGGTCCTGCCGTCGAGGATGGCGATGGTAAACTCACGCCCCTTTATCATTTCTTCGGCGAGGAGCCAGCGCTCGTATTTTGCCGCAGAGTTGACGGCGGCTTCGATCTCGGAGACGGCGTTGATGATTGAAACGCCTACGCTTGAGCCGCAGGATGCCGGCTTGATGACACATGGCAGACCGACGGTTGCGGCTATCTCCTTTGCGTTCGGGGCTTTCGTGTCGACGTAGACCCAGCGCGGTGTTTTAACGCCGGCCTCTGCCATCAGCCGCTTTGAAATATCCTTATCCATGGAAAGCAGCGCACCGATATAGCCCGTTCCGGTGTAGTGCCTGATGCCGTGGCAATCGAGAGTCGCCTGAAGCTGACCGTTTTCACCGACCGAGCCGTGGAGGGCGAGAAAAACGACGTCCGCGGCGCGGCAGACCTCAATGACACCGTCACCTATTGGTGCGCGTTTGCCGCCGTTTGCGGCGATAAGAGCTTCAAGGTCCGGCTCCGACGATGAGACCTTGTGTGTATAGCTTTTGCCCTCAAGAAAGAGCGAGCCTATGTCCGTGGGAAGGGATGGAACTCCGAGATAGAGGTCAACGAGGGCAACCGAATGGCCGGATTTCGAAAGCGAGGTGGCGATCAGAGAGCCTGAGGTCAGGGAAACGTCCCTCTCGGGCGAAAGACCGCCGGCAAGAACTGCAATTTTCATTATGTATCTCCAAGTTTAGTTTTTTCTGAGCAGGACTGCGCGGTCAATGCCGCCGAGGTCCTTGAATATTTCGGCAGAGAAGCCGAGGGAGCGCCCTATCTCGGCAACGTCCTCCGCCTGACCGATTCCGACCTCGTACAGCACGAAGCCGCCGCTTGCGAGGGCGCTGACCGCTTTCCGTGTTATTGCGCGGTAGAAAACAAGACCGTCGGCGCCGCCGTCGAGAGCGCGGTGCGGCTCAAGAAGCACCTCAGGCGCAAGCGTGGGGATGATGTGTGCCGGGATGTAGGGGGGATTAGAGATGACGGCGTCGAATTTGTCATTCGCGAGGAAGCCGTCCGCAAGTGCGTCCGCTTGCGAAAAGGTTATTCTGTCGTCAACGGCATTCAGCCGCGCGTTGGTTTGGGCGGCGGCGAGGGCTTTTGCGTTGATATCGAAGCCGACGGCGGTAGCGTCACGGCGAAGGTGCAAAATCGATACGGCAATGGCACCGCTGCCCGTGCCGACGTCACAAAAGCGAGCGCTTTTCGGGAGATTTTTCACCGCAAGCTCCACTATAAGCTCCGTATCGGGTCTCGGGCAGAGGCAGTCGCGGTTCAGGGTAAAGCGCAGTCCGCAGAACTCCCAAAAGCCGAGAACGTATTGGAGCGGCTCACGGCTCTGCCGTCTTTGAAGCGCGGATAGAAGCTCGGGCGAGGAAAAGTCCTCATCCCTGCGAAATGGCAGGGAGTGGGGCGCGACTCCGGCAAAATGCTCGAAAAGTACGGCGGCATCCGTTTCCGGATTTTCAATTCCGGCTTCTCGCAGAAGCTCCAAGGCTTTATTATATGTCATATCCGCCTCCGCACAAATTTATCTATTATATATTTTATCACAAAACAGCGAAAAAATAAATACTTTTACGGCAAAAACTTTAACAGGATAAAAATTAATTATAAAATTGACCGAAAGGGGGTTGCATTTTTGAAAAAATATGATATAATATGATTGTAAAAAAATATTTTATGGAGGTACTAACCATGTTTCTGTTTCAGAAGAAGGAAGAGAAGACCAACTATTGGAAGATAGTCGGCATTACTCTCGGTATTATTGCCGCTATCGGCGCTGCAGGTGTTGCAATCTACGCTCTTCTCAAGAAGACCGGCGTTTGCTGCTGCGATGATTGCTGCGATTGCTGCGACTGCGATGACTATTGCCTTGACGACGATCTCGGCGACGAGGTTGAGATCGAAGAGGTTGAAGAGGAAGCAGCTGACGCTGAGTAATTCTCACAATCAAACAAAGCCTTCTCCCCAAAGGGAGTAGGCTTTTGTTTTTGGCACGGGATTCCATACGAAAGCACCGTGCCGCTCCGGCGGCACGGTGCTTGATGTTTTAGGCGAGAATGACTTTCTTAAATGCTTTTTTGCCGCGGCGGACAACAAATCCGGCGGTGAGGGATTCGGTTGAGTAGGTCGCTTTGATGTTGGTGACCTTTTCTCCGTCAACGGTTACGCCGCCCTGCTCAACTGCACGGCGAGCCTCGGACTTGGAGGGAACCAGACCCGCCTTGACGAGAACGGTGAGAATGTCGATACTGCCGTCCGTGAGGTCGGACTCGGTAAGAGTTGCAGTGGGGATGTCGGCATCGGCGCCCGAGCCGAAGAGAGCCTTGGCACTTGCACGGGCCTTGTTTGCCTCATCCTCGCCGTGGACGAGCTTGGTAAGCTCGTATGCGAGTATTTCCTTGGCGGTGTTGAGCTGACTGCCCTCCCAGCTGTCCATGGCCTCGATCTGCTCCATGGGAAGGAAGGTGAGCATGCGGATGCATTTGAGAACGTCGGCGTCCTCAACGTTGCGCCAATACTGATAGAAATCGTAGGGAGCGGTCTTGTTCGGGTCGAGCCAAACGGCACCCGATGCGGTCTTGCCCATCTTCTTGCCCTCGGAATTGAGCAGGAGGGTGATGGTCATTGCGTGCGCATCCTTGCCGAGCTTGCGGCGGATAAGCTCCGTGCCGCCCAGCATATTCGACCATTGGTCGTTGCCGCCGAACTGCATGTTGCAACCGTACTTTTGGTACAGATAATAGAAGTCGTAGGACTGCATTATCATATAGTTGAATTCAAGGAAGGAAAGACCCTTCTCCATGCGCTGCTTGTAGCACTCCGCGCGGAGCATGTTGTTGACGGAGAAGCAAGCGCCGACTTCGCGCAGGACGTCAACGTAGTTGAGGTCGAGCAGCCAATCCGCGTTGTTGACCATGATGGCCTTATCCTCACCGAATTCGATGAATCTCTCCATCTGCTTCTTGAAGCAATCGCAGTTGTGCCTGATCGTTTCGCGTGTCATCATGGAACGCATGTCGGTGCGCCCGGATGGGTCTCCGATCATTGCGGTACCGCCGCCGATGAGAACGACGGGCTTATTGCCTGCCATTTGAAGTCGCTTCATAAGGCAGAGAGCCATAAAGTGTCCGACATGGAGGGAATCTGCGGTTGGGTCAAAGCCGATGTAGAAGGTTGCCTTGCCGTTGTTTACCATGTCGCTGATGAGCGCCTCGTCGGTCACCTGAGCGACCAGACCTCGCGCTTTAAGTTCTTCGTAGAGTGTCATTTGCGTTGCCTTTATTGTTATATTTTATTTCAGGTTATCTAATGCTTCGTTGACGTCTTTGAGCTTGTTTTTGAACACGTTGGACTGCTTGCTCTTCATGGACGACCATGAGCCTGCTCTGTCGTATTTGACCGCATCGCGGAAGATCTGATAGGAGAGGTTGGAGACCTGAGTGGAAAGAAGTCTGCCGAGATCAATGACGACGTTTTCACGGATGATGTCGTACATCAAGGAGTCGTTGCCCTCGTCCGCGTATCTGATCTTCATGGCTTCCTCAAAGAGCGCGGGAGTGATGAGCAGGTAGCTCTGATATGCCATCAGCTCAAGTGTTGCCGCTGCGGCTTCGGGATTGTTGGAAGCTGTGGAAAGCACGTAGATGGTGAAGGGGAATGCCATGCAGGTGCGGTAGTTTTCCTGGTCTGCGTCATATTTCGGAATGGGAAGAATTCCGAAATCGAAATCCGCATCCTTGAGTTCCTTGGATGCATGACGAACGCGGTCGATGGTGAAGAGTGCCTGGCCGGAGGAGAAGATGGTTGCCGAGTTGGTGCTCCAGCAGTCGCCGGAATCGTGGATAAAGGTATTGACCTTCTCAAGAAGTGCAACGGTCTTATCGGAGAAAAGGTCGTTTGACAATGCGAGATTGTCGTCCTTGTCAACTACAACGGTGTAAAGATCGCTTCCGGTATAGAAGGAGTCGAAATGTATGTCGATGGTAACGAATCCGAAGCGGTCGCCAATGCTTGCAACGTTGTCGCTGTTCATCTCGGAGAATACGCCGGTCGAGTACTCAATCAGCTTGTCGAGGGTCCACGCCTTGTCGTAAACAAGGTTGTAGAGAGTATCGGGAGTGCTGTGCAGATCGGTGAACATATTCTTGTTGAAGAAGCAACCGTACATCATGTACAGGTAGTTGGTGGAAATGTCACCGGAGGCAAAATAAATGCTGTCCCTGATCGTTGCCTTGCTGATGAGTGTTTCAGGCCACCAGGGCTTGTCGAATTCAAAGATCTCGTAGTCGGTGAGATCCTGAGCAATGCCTTTGATCATGAGCGTTGCGCCCGTCATGGAATAGCCGCAGAAAACGTCGTGCGCGTCGGCGCCGGATTGCGTGCTGTTGATGCAGGTGTTGACAAAATTTGCCTGATTCTGGTAGTTGCCGAGTGTGCCGGTGAATTCAAGGTTGACCTCAAATTGCTGTTCAACGCGGTTGTTCCGGTTGTAGATGGCGTCGTTAACGGCTTCGCCGTTCTGATCTTCGACGAAGAATTCGGCGTGCTCAACATCCTTCCAGTACAGGAATTTGATGGTGGTGCCGGGGAATTTCATGTCGTCGGGAATCTCGCTCGGCGCATAGAGAGTCTCTTCGGGAAGAGAAGTTGCGTCGGTGGCGACAGTAGTCTCTGCGACGGTCGTCTCGGTACTGCCGGTATCTGCGCAGGATAGCGTAAGCGGTACGAGCATTGTTGCGATGAGAATGGCAATAATAACGCGAGAAAGATGCTTCATGATCTTGCCTCCTAATAAATATATGATATATCTATTATAACTTAAAAACACATATTTGTCAAGGCTTTTTTCGTAAAAGCGCACAGTAAAAAATGAGCTTGCGTTTATTGACAAAACGGTGCAAATGTGGTAAAATTATTATGATAAAATTTTTGCTGAAAAAGGAGATATTATGGCAACTGTAACTATTATCGGCGCCGGCATGATGGGCTCCGCGCTCGCATTCCCGGCAAGAGAAAACGGAAATAACGTCCGTCTTGTGGGTACGCCCCTTGACAGAGACATTATTGATGCTTGCCGCGCAACCGGCAGACATCCGAAATTCGTTAAGGATTTCCCCGCCGGTATTGAGTATTACCAGATCGAGGAAATGGAAAAAGCAATAGAGGGTGCCGATATGATCATCGGCGGCGTTTCGAGCTTCGGTGTTGATTGGTTCGGCGACCATGTTCTCCCGGCAATTCCCGAGACCACGCCCATCCTCTCCGTAACCAAGGGCCTTTGGGACACACCCGAGGGCAAGCTTCTCACATATCCCGAGCTTTGGGAGCAGAGACTTGCAGAGAAAGGCTTAAAACGCGAGATCAACGCCATCGGCGGCCCCTGCACGAGCTACGAGCTTGTGGCTCACGACCAGACCGAGGTCGCATTCTGCGGAAGAAGCATCGAGACGCTCAAGAAGCTGCGCGATATCATGGCTACCGATTACTATCATGTTAGCCTGTCAACAGACGTCGTCGGAATCGAGAGTGCGGTTGCGCTCAAGAACGGCTTTGCGCTCGGCATCGCGCTTACCATCGGTCTCAATCAGAAGAAATTCGGAATTGACAGCGAGCTTCATTTCAATTCTCAGGCTGCCGTTTTCGGACAGGCAACCAAGGAGATGTATAAGCTGCTCTGCCTGCAGGGCGCAGGTACTCTCGAAAATCTCTGCGTTGGCGCCGGCGACCTCTACGTTACCGTTTACGGCGGACGCACGCGCTTAGTCGGCATCCTCCTCGGACGCGGCCTTGACATTGACGAGGCCAAAGCGGAGCTTAACGGCGTAACTCTTGAATCCCTCGTCGTTGCCGTTCGGGTTGCAAACGCGGTCAAGACCCTCGCAGGTGCCGGCAAGGCAGATCTCGCCGAATTCCCCCTGCTTATGCACATAGACGAGATACTCACGGAAAAGAAGCCCGTAAACATCCCCTGGGAGAGCTTCACTTTCATTAAGGAATAAAAGTGGCAGAAAATGCCGTCGGTCGCCCGACGGCATTTTTTCATAAAAAAAGGAATTCATAAAAAGTTTCGAGCGGCAAACAATATTAGCAGAGAACGCAAGCAGGCGGCGCGGAAAAAGGCGAACGGCAAAATTTCGGCGACAGTCGGCGTGTGGACTCAATTAATATAGATCAAGCACTCGCACGCTATCGGCGAAAGAATTTGCCGTGCATAAGAGCGCGCGGATGCGCAATGAAAAGAAGTTAATGCTATAAGCATAAGGAGAATTTCAAAATGGCTAACAAGAATGCTAAGAAGGCTCTTGAGCAGTTCAAGAACGAAGCAGCTAACGAAGTAGGCGTCACCCTCAACCAGGGTTACAACGGCGATCTCACTTCCCGTCAGGCAGGCTCCATCGGCGGCCAGATGGTTAAGAAGATGATCGAGAAGTACGAGAACGATCTCCAGGGTAAGTAATAAGTATTAATCCGAAAGGGGAGCGCTTTGCGCTCCCCTTTCGGCGTTATTTTGCAAAACTGCTTGACAAGCATGGGATAATATGCTAAAATATGGTGAAATGAGGTTTTGTTATGGTCTGCATATATATAATGAAGAAAAACGGCGGCACCGTTGAGGCTTTGAAAGCACTTGCCGCGAGGTATCTCGGCGCGTCCGCCGATCGGTATGGGGATTTGACGGTCGCTCGGACGGAGAGGGGCAAGCCGTATTTTGAAAATTGCGGTGAAGTCCATTTCTCTGTCAGCCACAGTGGAGACCTTTTTGCCTGCGCGTTTGCGCCGTTCCCGATAGGTCTTGATATTCAGGAGCACGTCAAGCGCCAAGGCGAGACCGACACAGAAGCGGCAGAGCGTTGCCTCAAGATCGCAAAGCGCTTTTTTCACCCGGACGAGGTCGATGCGCTTGAGAAGGACACCGTTTCCGCATTTTACAAGATATGGACGGCAAAGGAAAGCTACGTCAAGCTGACGGGTCGGGGCATCGACGGCGAGTTCGGTGATTTTTGTATTTTCGACCTGGACAGCTTCTTGTGGCAGTCGGAATACGGAAATTATTCGATCGCGGTCTGTGGCGACGATATTTTTGAAGTTGAAATTATAGACGATTGTAAAAGTCAACAAATATAGTAAAAATTCGTTTTTTCGGTGGCTTTGCCGACGAAAAAACACCGCATAGACGAGCAAAG